>NZ_JBHWWZ010000106.1:0-1018 GCF_042730275.1 Rhodococcus sp. NPDC060086 | reverse complement strand
GACCGCATCCGCACCTCCAAGGACACCGGTCTGGAGAACTTCCCGCTGCATGGCTTCGCGCAGAATCAGCTCTGGCTCGCGGTCGTTGCTCTCGCTGTCGAGTTGACCGCCTGGATGCAGACCGTCGCCCTCGCCGGGAGCGATGCTCGGCGGTGGGAGCCGAAACGTCTACGACTGCGTCTGTTCTCGATCGCAGGACGGATCGCCCGCCACGCCCGACGAATACACCTGCGGCTGTCCGCGCACGCACCCTGGGGTCATCTGATCGAGGTTGCTCTCGCCAGGCTGGACGCCCTTCCCGACCCGCTCTGACCAGTATCAACCCGACCACACCACACGAAAGGCGCACCACCTCCGAGGCCGTGGACTCGGACGTCACCGGCCGTGTCGGACGACTCGTCGTCGCCCGGCACCAGGTCAGCGACGGCAACAACCAATCCGAAGCGTTCAGGTCGACACGCGGGACTCAAGAAAGATCGAGGTTAGGCCGCGCATGCACCGTGCTACGTTGTTCCGCGATGGAGGGGGGCCATTGCGATGCTGTATGCCGATACCGAGCGGATCCACGAGCTTGCGAACACACTGAATCCCGGCGAGAACACCCGAGAATCCGGAGTTTGCGACAAGGCGATCTCCGGCGTCTCCGGTCTGATTTCACCTTCGGCCACGTCCTCCGTGCTCGCTGTGCTCGGTGGTCTGGCCGACGCTGCTCTCAGTGCATGTCATGACGAGTTCACCACGCTCAGCGCGCTGACCGAGAACACTGCCGAGAGCTATCGGAACACTGACGACGAGACCGCCCAACAGTTCTCGGCAGTCGAGGTGCCCGAGTGATCGTGCAGGAATCCCGAGGGCTCCCCAGTAGATCAACGATCGAACAATGGGATGCACTGACTGCTTCTGACACGATCGTCCGCACTCTGAGTAGTGCCCCATAGAGTGGTGTAACCCGGTGACCAGCACCACAACCGACAGCGTGTCGCTGCTGGACGTGAAACGGTCACCGCGTGATCCTTCG
>NZ_JBHWWZ010000105.1:0-1060 GCF_042730275.1 Rhodococcus sp. NPDC060086 | reverse complement strand
CCGGTCCGGGACGTATTTTCCCGAGTGGCTTCTCGAACGCCGTAAACGCGCCGAAGCGGCATTGATCACCGTGGTCGCCGACTGCTACCTGGCCGGGGTCTCCACCCGCCGGATGGACAAGCTGGTCAAAACCCTCGGCATCAACGCACTGTCGAAGTCCCAGGTCTCACGCATGGCCGAGGACCTCGATGAGCAGGTCGCCGCGTTCCGGCAACGCCGCCTCGATCACGCGGGCCCGTTCACGTTCGTCGCCGCCGACGCATTGACGATGAAAGTCCGCGAGAACAAGCAGGTCGTGAACGCAGTCGCGATGGTCGCCACCGGAGTCAACGCCGACGGGCACCGCGAAGTGCTGGGCCTGCACGTGGCCACCAGCGAGACCGGTCCGGCATGGAACACCTTCTTCGCCGACCTGGTCGCCCGCGGCCTGAGCGGGGTCCGGTTGGTCACCTCCGATGCACACCGTGGTCTGGTCGATGCGATCGCGGCGAACCTGCCCGGTGCTGCGTGGCAGCGGTGCCGGACCCACTACGCGGCGAACCTGATGAGTGTGTGCCCGAAGAGCATGTGGCCGGCGGTCAAGGCGATGCTGCATTCGGTCTACGACCAGCCGACCGCCGATGCGGTCGATGCCCAGTTCGATCGTCTTGTCGAGTATACCGAGGACCGGCTCCCGGCAGTGGCGGAGCATCTGGGTAATGCTCGCCCGGATCTGTTGTCGTTCAGTGCGTTTCCGAAGGATGTGTGGACTCAGGTGTGGTCGAATAATCCGGCCGAGCGTCTCAATCGAGAGATCCGGCGTCGGACCGATGCGGTGGGGATCTTCCCCAACCGTGACGCGGTCGTCAGGTTGGTCGGTGCTGTTCTGGCCGAGCAAACCGATGAATGGGCGGAGGGTCGGCGGTATCTCGGGCTCGAGGTGTTGGCTCGTTGTCGTGCTGTGGGTACTGCGCCGGAGAGTGTCGGGGAGGTGGTTACGGGACCTGCTGCCGCGATTCCTGCTGCATAGTCAGGACAGGAGAAGAGATCACCGTCCTACACCACCTTCTGGGGCTTGACC
>NZ_JBHWWZ010000103.1:0-1288 GCF_042730275.1 Rhodococcus sp. NPDC060086 | reverse complement strand
CCACAATCTCGGAGCGGTGCCCCGGGTGTTGGTGTGGGACGGCGAAGGCGCGGTCGGGCGGCGACGCCACCGCAAGACGGAACTGACCGGACACTGCCAGGGTTTCCGCGGCACTTTGGGGACGAAGGTGCTGATCTGCAATCCCGCCGACCCCGAAGCCAAGGGCATCATCGAACGCAACCACGACTACCTCGAAACCTCGTTCCTACCGGGCCGCTCGTTCACCGGACCGGACGACTTCAACCGGCAGCTGTCGGCGTGGGTCGCGATAGCGAACACCCGCCGCAAACGGGTCCTCGGATGCGCGCCGGCCGACCGGATCGACGCCGACCGACACGCGATGCTCACGCTGCCGCCGGTGCCCCCGAGCACAGGGTGGCGATCGTCGACCCGGTTGGCGCGCGATCACTACATCCGCCTCGACTCCAACGACTACTCGGTGCATCCGGCGGTGATCGGCCGACGCATCGAGGTCACCGCCGACCTGGACCGGGTGCAGGTCCACTGCGACGGCACTGTTGTCGCCGACCATTCCCGGGCCTGGGCGAAACACCAGACCATCTCCGACCCGGAGCACGTCACCGCGGCGGCGGCCCTGCGCCGCGACCACATGACCGTGGTGCACCGCAAGGACGACAGCGAGGTGCAGATCCGGGCGCTCAGTGACTACGACACCGCCCTGGGCATCGACGACTACGACGGAACGGTGGCGTGATGACGACACAGAGCAGCGTCTCGGAGCGGGACCTGAGCGCCGAGTTGAGCTTCCTCACCCGCGCGTTGAAGGCACCGACCCTGAGGGAGGCGGCGGGACGGCTCAGTGAGAGGGCCCGGTCCGAGAACTGGACCCATGAAGAGTTTCTGGTGGCGTGCTTGCAGCGGGAGGTCTCGGCGCGGGAAAGTCACGGCGGGGAATCGCGGATCCGGTCGGCGCGGTTCCCGGCCCGCAAGTCGTTGGAGGAATTCGACTTCGATCATGCCCGCGGTCTCAAGCGGGAGACGATTGCGCATCTGGGCACGCTCGACTTCGTGACCGCGAAGGACAACGTCGTCTTTCTCGGGCCGCCGGGCACCGGCAAGACCCATCTGGCGATCGGGTTGGCGATCCGGGCTTGTCAGGGCGGGCATCGGGTGTTGTTCGCGACCGCCGCGCAATGGGTGTCCCGGCTCGCCGACGCTCATCACAGTGGCCGGTTGGAAGCCGAGTTGATCAAGCTCGGCCGTTATCCGTTGCTGGTCGTCGACGAGGTCGGCTATATCCCGTTCGAGGCCGAGGCGGCGAACCTGT
>NZ_JBHWWZ010000102.1:0-1319 GCF_042730275.1 Rhodococcus sp. NPDC060086 | reverse complement strand
CTTCGGCGCCGGTCTTGGCAAGGGCCGCGACGGACGTCCTCCACCCGGCGCGGTGGGACGAGTCAGAAACCGTTGATGTAGGCGAAGGACATGCGAAAGGTCCGGCGTAGAGGGTAAGACCCCCGTAGTCGAAACATCAGCGGCTCGTTTGAGAGACACCCAAGTAGCACGGGGCCCGAGAAATCCCGTGTGAATCTGGCGGGACCACCCGCTAAGCCTAAATATTCCCTGGTGACCGATAGCGGATAGTACCGTGAGGGAATGGTGAAAAGTACCGCGGGAGCGGAGTGAAATAGTACCTGAAACCGTGTGCCTACAAGCCGTGGGAGCGTCGCGCATCGAGTTTGCTCGGTGCGTCGTGACTGCGTGCCTTTTGAAGAATGAGCCTGCGAGTTAGCGGTGTGTAGCGAGGTTAACCCGTGTGGGGAAGCCGTAGCGAAAGCGAGTCCTAAGAGGGCGTTTGAGTTGCACGCTCTAGACCCGAAGCGGAGTGATCTAGCCATGGGCAGGTTGAAGCGGCTGTAAGAGGTCGTGGAGGACCGAACCCACCAGGGTTGAAAACCTGGGGGATGACCTGTGGTTAGGGGTGAAAGGCCAATCAAACTCCGTGATAGCTGGTTCTCCCCGAAATGCATTTAGGTGCAGCGTCGTGTGTTTCTTGCCGGAGGTAGAGCACTGGATAGGCGATGGGCCCTACCGGGTTACTGACCTTAGCCAAACTCCGAATGCCGGTAAGTGAGAGCGCGGCAGTGAGACTGTGGGGGATAAGCTCCATGGTCGAGAGGGAAACAGCCCAGAGCATCGACTAAGGCCCCTAAGCGTACGCTAAGTGGGAAAGGATGTGGAGTCGCAGAGACAACCAGGAGGTTGGCTTAGAAGCAGCCACCCTTGAAAGAGTGCGTAATAGCTCACTGGTCTAGTGATTCCGCGCCGACAATGTAGCGGGGCTCAAGCGTACCGCCGAAGTCGTGTCATTGCAGCATGAGGGCCAACGCCCGCTGTGATGGGTAGGGGAGCGTCGTGTGCCGGGTGAAGCAGCCGCGGAAGCGAGTTGTGGACGGTTCACGAGTGAGAATGCAGGCATGAGTAGCGATTCACACGTGAGAAACGTGTGCGCCGATTGACTAAGGGTTCCTGGGTCAAGCTGATCTGCCCAGGGTAAGTCGGGACCTAAGGCGAGGCCGACAGGCGTAGTCGATGGATAACCGGTTGATATTCCGGTACCCGCTGTGACGCGAAAGACATCGAATCCAGTGATGCTAAGCCCGTGAAGCCGTTCCGGACCCTTCGGGGAATGGAAAGTGGTGGAGCCGGTGGCC
>NZ_JBHWWZ010000100.1:0-1575 GCF_042730275.1 Rhodococcus sp. NPDC060086 | reverse complement strand
CCCTGCGTGTCAGGCTGAGTTGAGGCCAGCGGTTCACAGCAACTCCGCCTGCAGGGCGAGATACGGATCAACCCAACGATGACGATGTCCACCCCTACGGCGGTCGAGGACAATGACCGCATGGCCTCTACTCACCCCCGAGCCGACGTACCCCGCCGGCGCGTGTTCAGCCCCGCCGACAAGCTCTCACACCTGGCCGCGTACGAGCAGGCCTGCGAGACGAACGAAGGCGGCGCATACCTGCGCCGTGAAGGCCTCTACTCGTCGCTGATCAGCGAGTGGCGCAAACAACGTGACGCCGGTGTGCTCGACGGCAAGCAACCCGGCACGAAGATCGGCAAGCTCACCGCCGAGCAGGCCGAGATCGCCCGCCTCAAGCAAGAACTCGCCCGCGCGAACAAAAGACTGACCACCACCGAGGCCGCCCTGGACATCATGGGAAAAGCGCACGCTCTCTTGGAATCTCTCTCCGAGAGAGCGGATGTCGACGACAAGCCGAACAAGCGCTGACCGCCGCATGGGCCGGACTGGCCGAAGTCGGGGTGTCGACGAGGACCGCCAGCACGTTGACCGGTGTGGTGCGTTCGACCGCCGTCCGGCGGCGCACCGTAGCCACCGCACCGACACCGCCGGTGGTGTCGGCGCCGCCGACCCCGCCGGCGAACAAGCTCACCGACCTCGAACGCCGTCGCATCCTCGAGGTACTCAACAGCGATCGGTTTGTCGATCAGGCACCGCTCGAGATCTATGCGCAACTGCTCGACGAGGGTATCTACCTGTGCTCGGTGTCCACGATGTATCGCGTGCTGCGCGAGAACGCGCAGGTCAGCGAGCGTCGCCGGCTCGCGAGGCACCCGGCGAGGACCTGCCCGGAGCTGGTCGCCACCGCGCCGCGGCAGGTGTACTCGTGGGACATCACGAAGCTCGCCGGGCCGGAGAAGGGCCGCTACTTCGATGCGTACGTGATGATCGACATCTACTCGCGGTACATCGTCGGAGTCCATGTTCACGCGCACGAATCGGGTGTGCTGGCTCGGGAGTTGATGGAGCAGATCTTCGCCGTACACGGCATTCCACAGGTCGTGCACGCCGACCGTGGTACGTCGATGACCAGCAAGTCCGTCGCCACGTTGCTGGCTGATCTCGAGGTCACCCGTTCACATTCGCGGCCGCGGGTTTCGAACGACAATCCGTACTCCGAATCGGTGTTCAAGACCCTCAAGTACGGGCCAGGGTTTCCTGATCGTTTCGGATCTCTCAGTCAGGCAAGGGAATTCATGATCGAGTTCACCGAATGGTACAACCACGAACATCGCCACACCGGAATCGGGTTGCACACGCCCGCCGATGTCCACTTCGGTCTGGCCGCCGGCAAGGCGGCCGAACGCCGAGAGGTACTCGATACTGCTCGTGCCCGGCATCCGCATCGCTTCGGCACCACCACCGCGCCGAAGATTCTCGACCTGCCCGAGACCGTCTACATCAACCGGCCAGCCGATGATCCCGAGGCCACCGTGGAGGACGACACGATAGCCGCCTGACACCCACTGGACTCAAACCCCTTGACACATTCCG
>NZ_JBHWWZ010000099.1:0-1659 GCF_042730275.1 Rhodococcus sp. NPDC060086 | reverse complement strand
GATGTGTATAAGAGACAGACGATATGTCGCGCGGGGTCCGGTTTGTCCGATCGTGCTACTTGGCGCCCTGGTTCGCGACGGCCGCAGCGCCTGCCGCAGCGGCCTCGGGGTCGAGGTAGGTGCCGCCGGGGTTCAGCGGGCGCAGGTTCTCGTCGAGGTCGTACCGCAGCGGGATGCCCGTCGGAATGTTCAGACCGGCGATATCGTCGTCGGAGATTCCGTCGAGATGCTTGACCAGCGCGCGCAGCGAGTTGCCGTGCGCGGTGACCAGCACGGTCCTGCCCGCCAGCAGATCCTTCGAGATGGTGTCTTCCCAATACGGGATCAGGCGATCGACGACGTCCTTCAGGCACTCGGTCAGCGGGACCTCGTCGACGTCCGCATAGCGCACGTCCTGGTCCTGGCTGTACTTCGTGCCTGCCTCGATCCGGGGCGGCGGGGTGTCGTAGCTGCGACGCCAGAGCATGAACTGCTCCTCGCCGAACTCGTCTTTGATCTCGGCCTTGTTCTTACCTTGCAAGGCACCGTAGTGACGTTCGTTGAGTCGCCAGTCGCGCACGACCGGGATCCAGTGGCGGTCGGCGGCGTCGAGGGCGAAGTTCGCGGTGCTGATCGCACGCCGCAGCAGCGAGGTGTAGAGAACATCGGGAAGGACGTTCTGCTCTGCGAGCAGGGTGCCTGCGCGCTTGCCCTCGGCGACACCCTTGTCGGTGAGGTGCACGTCCACCCAGCCGGTGAACAGATTCATCGCGTTCCATTCGCTCTCGCCGTGGCGGAGCAGAACCAGTGTTCCGATACTCATGCTCCAATCCTGACACGATCGCGTCGCCGATTCCCCCACGGGCGCGTCGAATGTCCGCTATATCTGACAACACGTGTTGCCATATATTCCGGGCGTCGCCCGGCATCACGAAGAAACCATCGCGAACCGGGGGACGAAGTGACCGAATTCCGCATGACCCGACGTACCGTCCTGACCGCGTTCGGCGCCCTCGGTGCGGCAGCCGCACTACCCGGCAGTGCCGGAGCCCGACCACACCCCCACTCGGCGCCGCGATCCCCGGCACTGCGCTCGAACGGCCGCAGCGTCGCGGTCCTCGGCGGCGGGATGGCCGGCCTCACCGCTGCCCACGAGCTCATCGAGCGTGGGTTCGACGTGACGGTGTACGAACCGACCGCACTCGGCGGCAAGGCCCGCAGCATGCCGTCGCCCGGTACCGCGGCCGGTGGTCGCCTCGACCTTCCCGGCGAGCACGGATTTCGCTTCTTCCCCGGCTTCTATCAGCACATTCCGGACACGATGCGCCGAATCCCCTTCCCGCACAACCCGAACGGAGTGTTCGACAATCTGGTTGCCGGGCCGACGTTCCGCATGTCGATCCCGAACCTGTTCCTGGCGGGAGACTATGTGCGGACCGACATCGATCTCGCGACCATGGAGTCGGCGAACGAGTCCGCCCGCGCAGCGGTGAGTGCAGCGCTCGAGGCCGCCGACTCCCCCGAGCCGGCTCCGTCGATGTTCACGCTGCACGAACCACCCGAGTTGCAGCCGCTGAGACAGATCGACGCCGATCGATTTCGTTCCGGTCTACCGCACATGCTGGCGTAGCCGGGCGGAAGACGTCACGATGCGCGTGTCCCGCGTGCACATATGTGCAC
>NZ_JBHWWZ010000098.1:0-2739 GCF_042730275.1 Rhodococcus sp. NPDC060086 | reverse complement strand
CCGCCTCCGTTCTGTGACGAGGCGTACTGTCGACACCTATGAGCAATGCCGCGTCCTCCGCACGTCTCGACTCCGCGCCGGTCGTTGTGGCGCAGCTTGGCATGATCGGTTATCTCGAAGCCTGGGAGCGTCAGCGCGAGCTCGCTGCCGAGCGTGCAGACGGCATCGGCGCCGACACCCTTCTCCTTCTCGAGCACCCACCCGTGTACACCGCGGGCAGGCGGACCGAGGACTCCGACCGGCCCTCCGACGGCACCCCCGTCATCGATGTCGATCGGGGCGGGAAGATCACCTGGCACGGTCCCGGTCAGCTCGTCGGCTACCCGATCATCCGGCTCGCCGCGCCGATCGACGTCGTCGACTACGTCCGGCGGATCGAGCAGGCACTGATCACGGTATGCACCGACATGGGTCTGGTGTGCGGGCGCGTCGAAGGCCGCTCCGGGGTATGGCTGCCCGCGGAATTGCGCGACGGGCGGTGGCTGGCCGAACGGAAGATCGCCGCCATCGGCATCCGGGTACAGCGCGGTGTCGCGATGCACGGGTTCTCCCTCAACTGCGACTCCGCTCTCGACGCCTTCGACTCGATCGTCCCGTGCGGTATCCGCGATGCCGGAGTCGCGTCTCTCACGGGCGAACTGGGCCGCGACGTGCCGGTGCACGAGGTGATCCCGGCGGTGACCGAAGCGGTCGTCGCCGCGCTCGACGGCCGACTTCCCGTCACCGAGTGCAACATCGAACGGGTCACCTTCGAACAGGCCGTCTCGGCCGCTGCACCGAACTCGACCAGGCCGGAGTTCACTGCTCACCGGTTCTGACATGCCCACACCCGGAAGAAGTTTCACCCGGCGCTCCGGCGTACCATCGATGGCGTGACTGTCGCCCCAGAAGGACGCAAGCTGCTGCGGATCGAGACCCGGAACGCGCAGACGCCCATCGAACGTAAGCCCAATTGGATCAAGACCCGCGCCAAGATGGGACCGGAGTACACCGACCTCAAAGGCCTCGTGCGGCGTGAAGGCCTGCACACGGTCTGCGAAGAAGCCGGATGCCCCAACATCTACGAATGCTGGGAAGACCGCGAGGCCACCTTCCTCATCGGCGGTGAGCAGTGCACCCGCCGATGCGACTTCTGCCAGATCGACACGGGCAAGCCCACCGCGCTCGACCGCGACGAACCGCGTCGCGTCGCCGAATCGGTCCAGTCGATGGGATTGCGTTACTCGACGATCACCGGTGTCGCCCGAGACGATCTTCCGGACGGCGGCGCCTGGCTGTACGCCGAAACTGTCCGCAAGATCCACGAGCTCAATCCGGGAACCGGCGTCGAGAACCTGATCCCGGATTTCAACGGCAAGCCGGATCTGCTGCAGGAAGTCTTCGAGTCGCGGCCGGAGGTCCTCGCGCACAACGTCGAGACCGTCCCGCGCATCTTCAAGCGAATCCGTCCCGCGTTCCGTTACCAGCGGTCCCTCGACGTGATCACCGCTGCCCGCGAGTTCGGGCTGGTCACCAAGTCCAACCTGATTCTCGGTATGGGCGAGACTCCCGACGAGGTCACCGAGGCACTACACGATCTCCATGACGCCGGCTGCGACATCATCACGATCACGCAGTACCTGCGCCCGTCACCTCGGCATCACCCCGTCGAGCGGTGGGTCAAGCCCGAGGAATTCGTGACCCACTCCGAGATGGCCGAGAAGATCGGCTTCGCCGGTGTGATGGCCGGACCGCTCGTACGCTCGTCGTATCGCGCCGGTCGCCTGTACGCGCAGGCAATGGCTCACCACGGTCGTGAACTGCCCGCCGATCAGGCACATCTCGCGCAGGGAGGCACCGCAAGCCAGGAAGCCAGCTCGGTTCTCGCCCGATTCGGCAGCTAGAAACCGGACGGGTACCCGCGGTGGCAAGCGGTTCACCGCGGGGAAAGTATCCTGGTAGTCATGGCGAAGGGCAGCAAGACCGACAAGGAAGCGAAGGCAGCGGCGAAAGCCGCTCGCAAGCAGGCATCGAAGGAGCGCCGCACACAGCTGTGGCAGGCCTTCCAGATTCAGCGCAAGGAAGACAAGGCGCTTCTGCCGTGGATGATCGGTGCGCTCGTCGCGTCGATCGTCGTGTTCTTCGTGATCGGGCTGATCTTCAGCATCCAGTGGTTCCTGTTGCCGATCGGCATCCTCGTCGGTGTCCTCGCAGCATTCATCATCTTCGGGCGTCGCGTTCAGAAGACCGTCTACAAGAAGGCCGACGGTCAGGCGGGCGCAGCAGCGTGGGCCCTCGACAATCTCCAGGGTTCGTGGCGTGTCTCGCAGGCCGTCGCCGGCACCACCCACCTCGACGCACTGCACCGGGTCATCGGCCGGCCGGGGGTCATCCTCGTCGGTGAAGGCAACGCCGGTCGGATCAAGCCTCTGATGTCGCAAGAGAAGAAGCGCGTGGCCCGTCTCGTCGGCGACACTCCCATCTACGAATTCATCGTCGGCAACGACGAGGGTCAGGTCCCGCTGCCACAGCTGCAGAAGCAGTTGAACAAGCTTCCCCGCAACATCGATACCAAGCGGATGGATGCGATCGAAGGCCGTCTCTCGGCTCTGAGCACCAAGAAGAGCGGCCCCGCGATGCCGAAGGGTCCGCTTCCTGCGGGCGCGAAGATGCGGAGCGTGCAGCGCACCATGCGCCGCCGCTGATCCACTGAAGTCAACCTGCTGAGGTTTCCAATGGCTGAGGGTCGCCGTCCCGATC
>NZ_JBHWWZ010000097.1:0-2903 GCF_042730275.1 Rhodococcus sp. NPDC060086 | reverse complement strand
CTGGTTGGCCTTGAGCACCGGTCCGGCGCCTCGTTGACCTTGAGCACCGGGCCCTTCCGTCGTTTCGGGGGCATCCAGGGCTATCCGTGTGACTGATGTGTCGGGTGTGGTTGCTAGGTTGGGTGTTCGACTTGTCCGAACCGGGTGAGTGGCGTCTTCCGATCGAAAGGTGTTGTCCGACATGGTAATGGGCCCTACCCATGCGGTATCCGGAGCGCTTGTCGGTCTCCTTGTCGCCGACGTGCTGCCGCGAGACTGGGGCGGCCCGACGTCGACGCCGGAGATACTTGCCTTCGCAGGCGTCTGCGCGGGATCGGCGCTGTTGCCCGATCTCGATACATCCCAGTCGACCGTCGCTCGATCGTTCGGTCCGGTGAGTCAGACCTTCGCTCGGGGAGTCGGTGCGGTCTCGGCTGGGTATTACAACGTCACCCGCGGAAAAAAGGACAGGAAGCGAACCGGTGGACACCGCACGATGACGCACACTGCGTTGTTCGCCGCCCTGCTGGGGGCGGGAGTGTCGCTGCTGGTGGCGCAGTTCGGAAGAAATGCGATCATCGGCGTCCTGTTCATCACGCTGGGCCTCGCGCTGCGCGGGCTGTTCGGCGGCTGGGCGAAGAAGTACGGGTGGTTCATCGTCACGCTCGTCACAGCGATCCTCTCCGTCCTGATGTGGACGACATTTCCCGGCGAGGTGGGATCGACCGGTCTGGGGGTTGCCGTCGCGCTCGGGTGTGTCACCCACTGCGTCGGTGACGCGATCACGAAGGAGGGGATCCCGTTCCTCGCGCCTTTCGTGCCATTGAGGGGGAGGCGGTGGTGGGAGTTCAAGCTGCCCCGCGCGATCGCGATCCGGGCGGGTGGACCGTTCGAGATCATGTTCCTCGGGCCCGCGATGACTCTGGCCGCGATCGGTTTCGCTCTCTGGTCCGTCGAGGGGGTCCCGGATTTCGTCTTCGGAGCGCTGGAGGCATCGGGTCTGTCGTTCTGATTTCCGATGCCACTGGCATAGAAAGGGAACTTGTTCTATTTTTGCTCTGTCCTGGTTCTCCATAGAACGGAGCTCGTCCACGTGAGCGCACACGCTTCAGGAGTTGCCCTCAGCCGTCGTGGCTTCCTCGGGGCCGCAGCGGGTGCTGCGGCCCTCGCCGGTTTCTCCTGGGCGCCCGCAGGGGCCATCCCGCTCGGAGACCCGTCGGCGACCATCCCCGCACCCCCGGAGTTTCCCGCAGACATTCCGCTCGCTCAGCAACGGTTCGAGAACTGGGCGAAAACCATCCGGTTCGACGCCGTGTGGACCGCCACCGCGCGCGAACCGGGCGACGTCGTGCGCCTCGCGAACTGGGCGCACATCCACGGCTACCGCATCCGCCCGCGCGGCTCGATGCACAGTTGGAGCCCGCTCACCCTCGTACCCGGTGAGAGCGCCGACAAGATCGTGCTCATCGACACCATCACGCATCTGAACTCCGTGAGGGTCGATGCGGCGCGCGCTGAAGGCGGGGAAACGCCGGCCACGGTCACCGCGGGTGGTGGCGCGAGCATCGAATCGATTCTCTCGGCGCTCCAGGCCGAAGGGCTGGGCTGGGCCAATTCGCCGGCCATCGGCGACATCACCATCGCGGGTGCGCTGTCGATCGGAGCTCACGGCGCGACCTACCCGGCCGTGGGGGAGCAGGCAGTCCCGGGGCAGTCGTTCGGTTCGCTGTCGAACCTCGTCGTTGCGCTCACCGCAGTGGTGTGGAACGAGGCGGCAGGGGAGTACGCGCTGCGCGAGTTCCGCCGCTCCGACTCCGACATCACACCCCTGCTCACGCACCTGGGCCGTACCTTCGTCACGTCCGTGACCCTGCAGGCCGGCGCGAACTACCGGCTGCGGTGCCAGAGCTTCACCGACGTCCCGTGGCAGGAACTGTTCGCACCGCCCGGAGCAGCGGGCAGGACATTCGAGCGATACGCCGACGAATCCGGACGCGTCGAAGCGATCTGGTTTCCGTTCACCGAAACCCCGTGGCTCAAGATCTGGTCCGTCAGCCCCGAGAAACCGCCCGCCTCACGCGAAGTCCACGGGCCCTACAACTACTTCTTCACCGACAGCATCCCCGAACTGGTCACCACCCCTCTCGGCCAGGTGGTGAGCGGCAATCAGGCCATCACCCCGGCATTCGGTGCGTCGCAGTTCGGTGCCGTCGCTGCCGGTCTGAAGGCGACCGGCACCGAAGACCTCTGGGGCTGGTCGAAGGACCTGCTGTTCTATCTGCGGGCGACCACTCTCCGCGTCATCGCGGGCGGCGGCGTCGTGGTGACGAAACGGGAGAACATCGCGCAGGTCATCAATGAGTTCACGACGTGGTTGCACGGCCGGATGAGCGACTACGCGTCGCAGGGGCTGTATCCCGTCAACGGACCGTTCGAGGTGCGAATGTGCACGGTCGACGACCAGGGTGAGGTGCTCGTCGACTCCGCCGGTGCACCGAATCTGTCGCCGGTGCGCCCGCGACCCGATCGTCCCGACTGGGATACCGCAATCTGGATGAACGTCGTATCACTCCCCGGAACCGCGGGTCTGCCCGCGTTCTTCGCGGAGATGGAGCAGTGGATGGTCGCCAACTACTCCGGCGACTACGCGACGTTCCGCTCCGAGTGGTCCAAGGGCTGGGCGTTCGACTCCGAGGGCGGCTATCGCAACCAGCAGTTCCTCGGAGACACCGTTCCGGCCATGTATCGCACCGGATTGGGCAGCGAGGAGGGCTGGGATGCAGCGCGCGCGGCATTCGATCGGCACGATCCGCATCGCGTCTTCAGCAACGGTTTCCTCGACAGACTGCTCTGAACGACCTGAGCGGTCGGGATCGGCGACAAGGACGACGAGAAGTGGAGCCGCGCACTCGAGTGAGTGCGCG
>NZ_JBHWWZ010000096.1:0-3934 GCF_042730275.1 Rhodococcus sp. NPDC060086 | reverse complement strand
CACATCCGATGTGCGGGCCGCGACGCTGTCATGTGGTCGACCCGACCTTCGGTGCGGGGATCTTGTTGCGGCGCCGACGACCGGTGGCGAGCGGGAGTGTCATCGCCGCGACGATCATCCCGGCGCCGAGGATGGCGAGGGGTGAGATGGATTCGCCGAACGCCAGGGCACCGAGGAGCAGCGCGACGACGACCTCGAGATACGACAGACCCGACAGTTCCGCTGCCCGCAGGTGCTTGCCCGCGACGACGAGCAGACCCAGAGCGAGCAGACCGCATACGACGAAGAAGCCGGCGGCCCACGCCCAGTTCGTGGCGGTCATGCCCGTCATATCAGGGCGGGTGACCGCGACCATGGCTGCCGTGGCCACAGCACCGAAGGCGAAGTTCCAGAAGCTGCGGACGTCGGCGGGCATGTCGGAGCGGTACCGGTAGCAGAGCAGGGCCAGACCGTAGAAGATGCCCGACGCGACGCCGAGCACCGTGCCCAGGGTTTCCTGCTCGGACCCTGCCGAGGGGCCACCGCCGATCAGTCCGGCGGCCAGCAGCATGCCGGCGAACGCAGTCACCAGCGACAACACGTCCAGACGCGTGATCGATTCCTTGAGAAGAATCCTGGCCAGCACCGTCGCGATGAGCGGACCGAGATAGTGCAGGACCACCGCCCGCGACAGGTCGGTGAGCAGGGTGGACGACAGGTAGGTGGCCAGCGACAGACCGAGGAACACGCCGCCGAGGACGATCGACGGGGACAGTCGCGTGCGGCGGATCGCGCCGAGTCGGCGCGAGAAGACGATCAGCAGCATCATGCCCAGGGCGCCGACGAGCATGCGGCCGAGTGTCAGCGCCTCGCCGAGTGCGGCGCCGGGTGGGGTGGCCATGCGACCGAACAAGCCTGCGGCGCCCATCGCGGTCGCGGAGATCACGATGGCAGCGATGCCGAGTCGTCGGTTAGGGCTCGTCCGTGACGGCGGGGGAGTGGGCGACGGTGCGACGAGGGACGGAACAGGCTGGACGCGCAGGGGTGCGCCGACGGTCAGGGCCACGGAACTTCCTCCGGACAGGGTGCATCACGCACCGGGGGCGGTGGTTCCCCGCTCTGTCATCGGACCTGAGAGCTTTCACGGATCTTGTGGGATCCGCCTACACCGTCGGTGAGCCCCGAAGGGCTGCTTTCCAGAGTTGCCTCGCGTGCGGCGGTCTGTGGGCCTGAGAGATTCCCGGGAGGTTGCTCCTTCGGCGCCCGCGGATGCGGGACTCTCCCGCCGCAGTTCAATGGCATATTCAGTTGCGCCCGCAAGTATGCCAGCCCGGCTGCGTCGGTGAGAACTCAAGTGATCAAGGCGTGGCCGACCCCACACGCGGCGGCAGCCCACAACACACTCGTCGACGTGCCGATGATGAACTGCTCGGACGCCTGCGGTTCGCGCAGTTCCGGATACCGAGCCAGCCCCTTGACCGCCATGATGATCGCGATGCCTTCCGGCCAGCCGGCCAGGATCGATGCGGCGACTGCGCCACGTTCGAGGACGCCGATCACCCGACCGCCGCGCAATGGCCCCGGCGGCGGTGTCGGGGTCGGTCCCGCGTCGGGTTGCCGACGGGCAATCCGGAACGCGACGAGTACCGCCGGCCCGCCGCCGGTGATGGCGACGATGGTGGTGAGGGTGAGTGTCGCCCCGAGTGCGAAACCCTGAGCGGGATCGGTGGCGGCAGCGGTGAGCGCTGCGGTTCCGAGCGCGATCGCGGTGACAGCCGCCCCGATCCACACCGGAAGACGCGGAATCAAGGACAGTGCCGGCGCGACGGCTGCGACAGCGAGGAGCACCAGGGAGGCGACGGTCAACGGTCGGCCCTTTCGAGGAGTCGGTGCAGGAGCGGACGGCCGACGAGTTCGGCCTGCCACCCGGCAGTGAGCAGGCGCTGGGACACGGCCTGTTTGCTGATCCCGAGTTCAGTGGCGATCTCGGCCTGGGGTAGGCCGGCGCGGGCGAGGGCGACGGCTTCGACGCCCTGATCGGTACGGCGCGACACGATCGTCGCGAGCAGGGTCAGGGCGGCATCGACGTCGGATGCGGACTCGGTGTCGACGCCGTCGGCGGCGATGCGGCCGGGTGCGTTCTTGGCGCGCTCGACGGCGGTGCGTGCGTGCTCGAACGCGGGGCCGCGGCCGGCGCGCGTCTGGGCGGGCAGGGGCGTCTCGACGGGGCCGATGCCGATGCCGATGCTCCAGTTGTCGCGGTCGAGGAGATTCAATGCGAGATCGAGGACGACGGCGGCGTCGTCGGCCACCGCCTGGACTTCGTCACCGGCGGTGCGTTCGAACTTCCGGAGAAGTGGGGCGGCGCGGAGTTCGTCGAGCAGATTCGCGACGCGGTCGATGTCTCGGCGACTGCCGCGTTGGTCGACCGTCAACACAAACATCAATCAAGGATGGAGCCTTGAATAGTAAAAATCAAGCCTTCAGGCTTGTCTCAGTGGATTCCGGGTCGATGACGGCATCGAGTGCCGACCCCGCCGGCTGGGGCAGGCGCGCCTCGATCAGAAGTCCGCCGACGCCGAGCGCGATGCAGATCGCCGTCGCCACCATCAGCGCCGGACTCGACTCCCCGGTGAGCACGTCACCGAAGAGCACCACGGCGACGGTGCCCGGCAGAATCCCGACGACGGTCGCGAGCGTGTACGGCAGCAGGCGCACCGCCGACACCGCACAACAACAGTTCACGACGAAGAACGGCGCTGCGGCGATCAGCCGCAACGACCCGACCGCGAGCCAGCCGCGCCGCGCGAGTCGCAGATCGACCGCCTTCGCAGCGGGATGCGTCAGATAGGACGCCACGACATTCCGACCCAGCGCCCGTACCAGCAGGAATGCAAGAACCGCACTGACGGCTGTCGCCGCGCTGGTGACCGCGATGCCCACCACGGGACCGAACAGCACACCGGCGCTCAAAGTGAACACCGTCCGCGGCACCGGGCCGATCGTCACCAGCGAGTGGACGGCGAAGAAGATCAGGAGCAGACGCGGACCGTCCACCGATTCCGACCATTCCCGGATCTGCCCGATCGACGGATGCGGAAGCAGTAGCGCCGCCGCGGCGAAGACCGCGAGAAGAACGAGGATGCCGATGACCCTGCGGTCTCTGAAGATCCTCATCACAGGGCGCCAGCCTACCTCCCGTCCTGCGCGCAGACCTGGCACGGAGAGATACAGACTGCAGGATCACACCGACTCGTCCACGCGGTGAACGAACGCTAGAGAAATTGTGGTGATCCCCATGATTCCCCACCGGCGTGTGCGGCTAGCATCACAACGACATCGGCTTAATGTTTTGCGAGGCGCTACGCCCCGTCGGCCCACCCCGGCCGCCCGACAGCCTGCCCACCCGCAGTAGGAGGAAATCGCACGTGTCATTAGCAGCAGAGGCCGAGGACGCCGCGCGCGCATACGCGCAGTGGCAGCAAGCGGTCGCGGGCGTACTCGCAAAGTCGCGCCGCGTCGATCCCGCAGAACTCGGCCCGGAGCCGCAGCGTCTGCTCGAGACCACCACATACGACGACGTGACGGTTGCTCCGCTCTACAGCGGCCGCGACGAACGCCCGGAAGCACCCCTGCCCGGGCAGTTCCCGTACACGCGGGGCGGTTCGTCCACCCGCGACGTCAACGCCGGCTGGCTCGTCAGCGCCCGCTTCGACGGAACCGACGCCAAGAACCTGGGCGAACAGATCCTCGACGCCCTCGAGAACGGCGTCAGCGCCCTGTGGCTGCAGGTCGGCGACGGTGCCCTACCGGTCGACGGACTGTCCACTGCGCTCGACAAGGTCCTCGTCGACCTCGCGCCCATCAGCCTCGACGCCGGCACTGACGTCCCTGCCGCAACCACGGCCATGTACGCGCTGCTCGACGCACGCACCGACGTCGCCGACCGCGGCGC
>NZ_JBHWWZ010000095.1:0-4029 GCF_042730275.1 Rhodococcus sp. NPDC060086 | reverse complement strand
GGGGTGGACATCGTCATCGTTGGGTTGATCCGTATCTCGCCCTGCAGGCGGAGTTGCTGTGAACCGCTGGCCTCAACTCAGCCTGACACGCAGGGATGCGCGGTCATGGGAATGCGCCGCCGTGGATGTAGCCACATGTGGCGCGAGTCTTCAAGGCCTCCAACCCAGGATCAGCGATCCGCGGGGATCCATCGTCGCTCATCGATAGACCTCCCTACGGTGCCCGACCCAGAGGATCAACACGACCAGCTCATCTTCCCCGACGTCATAAACGACTCGGTAGTCACCGATTCTGATACGCAACTCGCCGTCACCGCCCTGAAGCATGATGCAACCGGGCGGGCGAGGGTCGTCAGCAAGGGCGTTGAGCGCCTCGAGAATGCGCCGAGCGGTCTGACGATCGAGCTTGCGGAAGGCTTTCGCCGCCGAGGCGACGTAGGTGATGCGATACGCCACGGATCAGAGGCCGAGCTCGGCGGCCAGATCCTCGTGGGAGATGCGCTCGGTCTCTTGGCGCGCGGCCGCCGCAGCGCGAATGTCGGCTTGATCTTCCAACGCCTGGAGTGCGCGATCGTAGAACTCCGGAGACACGACGACTGCGCGTCGACCAGCGCCGCGGGAGGTGATCTCGACGGGTTCACGCTGTGCTGTCGCGATGAGATCGGCCTGGCGGTTGCGGAAGTCGGAGAGGGTTACGGAAGTCATGTCTTCATGGTGCATCTTGTACAAGATGGCAGCAATGGGTAGTGGCTTACAGAGGTTGTTCTGTGCGGCGACGTCGTTGAATTTAGGATTAACGTTTAGTCGCATTCCGGTTTAACCTCTCGTCTGCCTTTACATATCGGGCCTCAGCTCGGCTCCGTGTCTTCGGGCCGGGGATCGAAGAGTTCCTCGATCCTGCATTCGAAAACCTCAGCCAGGCGGAAAGCTAGCGGCAATGACGGGTCGAAGCGTCCGCGCTCGATGGAGATGATGGTCTGGCGGGAGACTCCGAGCTCGTCGGCGAGGTGCTGTTGTGACCAGCCGCGGTCCAGCCTGCGTTTCTGAAGGGAGTTCTTCATCATCAGCCTCGCTTCTTCGCTATGAGATAGCGAACAGCGGTGCTGAAGAAGGCGATGCAGATCACTCCGATAAGGGCCCACGTGACATCGAGATCGAAGCCGGTAATGACGAGAATCGCGAGGGTGAGTCCGGTCAGGATGATCGTGTCTCGGAGCGCGCCCGCCATGGCGGCGTCCAGCCACTTTGACTCGACCGACTCATCCGGGCTGTCGATTGCGCCCCGCAGGGTTGAGCGATCTACGACCAGTGTCCAGATGAGGCCGATGAAACCCGACGACATCACGAGAGCGAATACGCCTACGATAACCAGGGCCTGATCGCCCTGGGTGACTTTGGTCAAGAGTGTGAGTGCGCCGACTCCAACGGCCAGGATCAATCCCGCAGGGATCGCAACGGCCATGGCGGGGAGACGCCCTTCGGCGAAGTTGATGCGGCCCCAACGCGTGCGGGTGTCGCTGCGTGACTCGGTGTTCATGAACCCTCCTGTGTGAAGCTTGTTTTACATGTAAAACAAGCTTCACGCAAGCTCGCGCTCTCGGAGTGATCGGGTGGGTCGCCTACTCTCGCGTAGGCACAGGTGTTTATCTGCGGTGACGTCGTGGAGTTCCGGTTCAATGTGTGAATCCTGCTCGTCCGGGACGAGCCAAACGTGAATAGGCTGGTGTGTGGCACAACTGCGATTCTCTGGCCGGCGAACTGGTAGTCCTTCGCCCAACAGAAGGCGCATTGAGCGTCTGCTTGAAAGTCGGCTCGTCCGTTAATCAGTCGTTGCGGGCGGTGATGTGGTGCGGGAGCGATGGGCCCGTACGTCCACAGGGCGTCCATCAGGATCACGCACCGTCATTGTCCATTGCGTGGGCAGTGTCTCGATCTGTCCGACCGGCCACCCGGCACCCTGGATCTGCTCGCGAACCTCGCAAAGTTGCTCGTAGGTCCCCACGCGCAGTCCCCAGCCGGCCCGGCTCGAGTGGTCGAGATCAGTGGTGGGAGCGGTGGTGGTTTCGACGAACATCAAGTGGTCGTCTCCGCCGACGTCGATGACCGCGAACCGAGGATCGGAAGGGGTCGCAGCGAGCTCGAATGTGAGTGCCGCTCCAAGCAACTCCGTGTAGTACGTCACCAGTCGGTCGAGGTCGGTGGTGGGTAGAGTCAGATGGTTGATTCCGAGGAGACCGGGCATGATAGGCCAACCGTAGCGCCACCGCTGATCGGCACCTCGGTTCCGGACGTGTCGAGCGCCACACCGCTTCCCGAGGTAGTTCCCGGTGAGATTGTTGCCGTGACTGGTTGGAACAGTGGTGCGCGCTCATGGGCGAGGTGCAACATACCAATTCTTGGTATTGTCTCCTCATGGCGCAGAACACGTCGATCAGCTTGGACGAGCACTTCGCGCACTTCCTTGCCCGGGAGGTCGCGTCAGGCCGCTATCGCTCGGCTAGCGAGGTTGTCCGCGCCGGTCTCCGGTTGCTGGAGGATCAGGAGACGCAGATGGCGGCGCTGCGCTCCGCCCTGGTCGACGGCGAGGAGAGCGGCGAGCCCGAGGACTTCGACTTCGACGGCTTCATCGCTTCCAGGAAGGCATGACAGGTTACCGGCTCACGCCGGCCGCCCAACGGGACCTCTCGTCGATCTGGGACTTCACCGAAGAGCGTTGGGGCGTCCGGCAGGCCGAGACGTACGTCAACGAGATCAAGGCGGCCGTCGAGCGGGTCGCAGCCGATCCCAGCCGCGGTCGCGCCTGCGACGGGATTCGTGCGGGGTACCGTCGGTACAGCATCGGGAGCCACCTGCTGTTTTACGTCGAGACCGTCGATGGCGTGGATGTGGTTCGCATCCTGCATCAGCGGATGGATCCGACCCGGTACCTGTGAGTATCGGCATGTCCGCGGGCAACGACCGACACTAGCGGCCTACGCATGACGTTTCGTAAACGCGGCGACGTGGTCGAGTTCAGGTTTAACGTCTAGCGTTATTGACGGTCTTCGTTATACGCTGGTCCTGTGATCAGATCGTTCGGCAGCAAGGACACCGAACGGCTGTGGCGTCGCGAGCGGGTGCCATCCATCGATCCTCGGATCCAACGGGCGGCGCTGCGCAAACTTCGCCAGGTGGGGTCCGCGATCGCGCTGAGCGATTTGCGGAGCCCGCCTGGGAACCGGCTCGAGGCGCTGAAGGGCGATCGGATCGGACAGCACAGCATCAGGATCAACGACCAGTGGCGGATCTGTTTCGTATGGACGGACGCCGGACCGGAGGAGGTGGAGATCGTTGACTACCACTGACAAGATCGCCCCGATCCACCCGGGCGAGGTCCTCATGGAGGACTTCATCGAGGGCTTCGGGATCTCTCAGAACAAGCTGGCGGTGTCGATCGGAGTGCCGCCGCGGCGGATCAACGAGATCGTGCACGGCAAGCGGGGGATCACGGCGGACACCGCTCTGCGGCTCGCGAAGTACTTTGGCACATCGGCGGAGTTCTGGATCAATCTGCAGAGCCACTACGAGCTGGACCGCGCGGAGGATCGGGCGGGCGAGCAGATCGCGGCGATCACCCCGTTACAGGTCGCGTGACCGGGCATCTCGTCGTCATCTTCGGCCTTCCCGGTGTCGGGAAGACCAATGTTGCCGAGATCGCCGCGGCGCGCATGGGCTCGGTACACCTATCCATCGATGCGGTCGAGGAGTCAATTCTCGCCTGCGGTCTGCCGTCAGGCTGGCAAGTCGGCGTCGCCGCGTACGAGGCGGCCCGCGCGATGGCTGAGCTGAACGCGCCTCGGTCGCAGCGTCGTCATAGATGCTGTCAACGACAGCGAGGAGGCACGGCAGACCTGGCGGATTGCGGCCGCGCGCACCGGTGCTCGCCTGGACTTCGGGTCAAGCCCCAGAAGGTGGTGTAGGACGGTGATCTCTTCTCCTGTCCTGACTATGCAGCAGGAATCGCGGCAGCAGGTCCCGTAACCACCTCCC
>NZ_JBHWWZ010000094.1:0-4440 GCF_042730275.1 Rhodococcus sp. NPDC060086 | reverse complement strand
CCTCGGTGTCGGTGAGGGCGCGGTTCTCGGCCGAGGGGGTGGTCCGCAGCTGGTGGGCGCCGTAGAAGAAGCCGCCACCGGCGAGGGCGTATGCGTGTTGCTACTTGGCTTCGGCTTCGCCCTCACTGCTCTTGGCGAGCGCGACCGCCGGGGTGTCGGGCACCTCGGCCGGCTTCTCGCTCGGCGTGAACGTGAACCTCGCGTTCTCGCCGGAGCCTTCGCCGTCCCAGCCCTCGACGTCGACCAGCACGATGTGACCGGCACCGATCTCGCCGAAGAGGATCTTCTCGGAGAGCTGATCCTCGATCTCGCGCTGGATCGTGCGACGCAGCGGCCGGGCACCGAGAACGGGGTCGAATCCGCGCTTGGCGAGCAACGACTTCGCCTTCTCGGTGACCTCGATACCCATGTCCTTGTTCTTCAACTGCACCTCGACGCGGCCCACCATCAGGTCCACCATCTGGATGATCTGATCCTGAGTGAGCTGGTGGAAGACGATGATGTCGTCGATACGGTTGAGGAACTCGGGCCGGAAGTGCTTCTTCAGCTCGTCGTTGACCTTGTTCTTCATCCGCTCGTAGTTCGACTGGTCGCCCTTGCCGGACGTGAAGCCCAGCCCGACGGCCTTGGAGATGTCGGACGTTCCGAGGTTCGACGTGAAGATCAACACCGTGTTCTTGAAGTCCACCGTGCGACCCTGACCGTCGGTCAGGCGGCCGTCTTCGAGGACCTGCAGGAGGGTGTTGTAGATCTCCTGGTGCGCCTTCTCGATCTCGTCGAACAGCACGACGGAGAACGGCTTGCGACGGACCTTCTCGGTGAGCTGGCCGCCCTCTTCGTATCCGACGTATCCGGGGGGCGCACCGAACAGACGCGACGCGGTGAACCGGTCGTGGAACTCGCCCATGTCGATCTGGATGAGCGCGTCATCCTCGCCGAACAGGAAGTTCGCGAGCGCCTTCGACAGCTCGGTCTTACCGACGCCGGACGGGCCGGCGAAGATGAACGAGCCCGACGGACGCTTCGGATCCTTGAGTCCGGCACGCGTACGACGGATCGCCTTCGCGACCGCCTTGACGGCGTCCTCCTGGCCGATGATCCGCTTGTGCAGCTCGTCCTCCATGCGGAGCAGACGGCTGGTCTCCTCCTCGGTGAGCTTGAACACCGGAATCCCGGTCCAGTTCGCGAGGACCTCGGCGATCTGCTCTTCGTCGACCTCCGCGACTACGTCAAGATCGCCTGCACGCCACTGCTTCTCCCGCTCGGAGCGCTGGGCGACGAGCTGCTTCTCCTTGTCGCGCAGGCTCGCGGCTTTCTCGAAGTCCTGCGCATCGATCGCAGATTCCTTCTCGCGACGCGCATCGGCGATCTTGTCGTCGAACTCGCGCAGGTCCGGCGGTGCGGTCATCCGGCGGATGCGCATACGAGCGCCCGCCTCATCGATGAGGTCGATCGCCTTGTCGGGCAGGAAGCGGTCGTTGATGTAGCGATCGGCGAGGGTCGCCGCAGCCACGAGCGCCTTGTCGGAAATCGACACGCGGTGGTGCGCCTCGTAACGGTCGCGCAGACCCTTGAGGATCTCGATGGTGTGCTCGACCGTCGGCTCACCGACCTGGACGGGCTGGAAGCGGCGCTCGAGCGCAGCGTCCTTCTCGATGTACTTGCGGTACTCGTCGAGAGTCGTCGCGCCGATCGTCTGCAGCTCACCTCGAGCGAGCTTCGGCTTGAGGATCGATGCGGCATCGATCGCGCCTTCGGCTGCACCCGCGCCGACGAGCGTGTGCAGCTCGTCGATGAACAGGATGATGTCGCCGCGGCTGTTGATCTCCTTGAGGACCTTCTTCAGGCGTTCCTCGAAGTCGCCGCGGTAGCGGCTGCCCGCCACCAGCGAACCCAGGTCGAGCGTGTAGAGCTGCTTGTCCTTGAGGGTTTCCGGGACCTCACCGTTGACGATCGCCTGAGCCAGGCCCTCGACCACGGCGGTCTTACCGACGCCGGGCTCGCCGATGAGCACCGGGTTGTTCTTGGTACGGCGGGACAGCACCTGCATGACCCGCTCGATTTCCTTCGCACGACCGATGACCGGATCGAGCTTGCCTTCGAGAGCGGCCTGCGTGAGGTTCCGGCCGAACTGATCGAGCACGAGCGATGTCGACGGGGTACCTGCCTCGCCGCGACTGGTGCCTGCTTCCTGCGGCTCCTTGCCCTGGTAGCCCGAGAGCAACTGGATGACCTGCTGACGGACCCGATTCAGGTCGGCGCCGAGCTTGACGAGCACCTGGGCCGCCACACCTTCGCCCTCGCGGATCAGGCCGAGGAGAATGTGCTCGGTGCCGATGTAGTTGTGACCGAGCTGTAGCGCCTCACGGAGGCTGAGCTCGAGCACCTTCTTGGCACGGGGAGTGAACGGGATGTGCCCGGACGGGGCCTGCTGTCCCTGGCCGATGATTTCCTCGACCTGACTGCGGACGCCCTCCAGGGAGATCCCCAACGACTCGAGCGACTTCGCCGCCACGCCCTCACCCTCGTGGATGAGGCCCAGGAGGATGTGCTCCGTGCCGATGTAGTTGTGGTTGAGCATCCTGGCTTCTTCTTGGGCCAGGACAACGACGCGCCGCGCGCGATCGGTGAACCTTTCGAACATCGCACTCCCTCACACTCTCGGCCGACGGATCCGGTACGAGGATTGTCCGGACCCCGGCAGCCGCTCTTCGCTCCGGCTCTCGAGTCGTTCACATCGAACCCTGCGAAGGTTCTACGATCCCACTCGACACTCTAGTTGGCGTGAATTCCACACGCTTCCCCTCCACCCTGGAAGGTGGTAGCGGAAAACACGGCTACAAGAGGTAACGCTGCACGTGACGCATACGTTTCCGCAACCTGTACGCCAGAAGCGAACAGGCGGTCAGCGAGTGAGAACCTGCTGGATCCACCGAGCGGCACTCTTCGGTGCCCGCTCCGGATCCATGAGCGCGTTCTCCGCGAGAGGACTGTCCTCCCGTCCAACCGTACCCGGTTCGAACGGGCGCAGGGAACGGCCGGAGCCCCGCAGCCGCTCGATGGCCGAGAGCAACGACCCTTCGTCGGCGACCGCCCGGTCGAAGGTCTCGGCGTCGACACCGAGATGCTCGGAAAGCAGCCTGGTGCGCAGTTCTGCCGCGACGCGTCCGACGGCGTCACCCGCTTCGGTCGACTCGATCGCGAGATCGCATTCGGTATCGAAGCCCATAGACCGGTTGTTCAGATTGGACGAACCGATCCGCACCAGAGTGTCGTCCATGATGACGAC
The DNA here is from genome assembly GCF_042730275.1 of Rhodococcus sp. NPDC060086. NCBI lineage: Bacteria > Bacillati > Actinomycetota > Actinomycetes > Mycobacteriales > Nocardiaceae > Rhodococcus > Rhodococcus sp. NPDC060086. The sequence continues at coordinate 1,151 of NZ_JBHWWZ010000094.1, read as the reverse complement.
CTTGGCGTGCACATAGATCGGTTCCCCCGCCTCGGTCACCGGGTAGTACGTCTCGAATCTGCCGTGGACGTCGGCGTCCCACAGCATGTGCAGCAAGGACCGCCGCGCACCGTCCATCGCCTTCTTCTCGAGCCAGCCTTCCGCATTACGGGGTATCACCAGCACGACCTCGGGACCCTCGGGCTCACGCAGACGAGCGGCGATCGCCTCCGCGAGTGTGCGGGACGCCAGGTACTGGCTTTCCAGGTACAGCGTCCGCTGTGCCCCCTCGATCACCGAGAGGTAGAGGGCCTCGATCTCGAAGACGCCCTCGTCCGCGCCGTACTTCGGCAGAGTTCTGGAAATGGACACGTCGACGCCGGTGAGTGTCGAGCCGAGTCCGTCGGGCCAGATTGCGTCGCGGGTCCCGACCGGATCGAGTTCCACTCCTGTCGCAGCCTTCCAACGCGCCCGCGCCTGGTCGCCGAGCGCTCGCGCCGCCGCACCGTCCACGGCAGTGGTGACGTCGTGCCACGGACCGTATCGACGTCCGCTCGGTTCACGTCGATATCGACTGCGGTCGCGATGCTCCGAGGTGTCCCACCGATCTACGGTCATGTCGATGCCGCCGCAGAACGCGAGTGTGTCGTCGACGACGAGGATCTTCTGGTGATGGGCAGCGCCGACAGGATGCGCCCCGTCCATCTCGAAATGCAGGCGAGGGCTGCTGAGCCAGTCGAGTACGAATACCGGCGTCATACCGCGTCCGATCGCGGCGAGTGCGCCGATGTTCCACTTGAGCAGATAAAGGTCGAGATCGGGGTTCTGCTTCGGGAGCCAGTCCAGAAATGCACCGAGACGGTTGGGACCGTCGAGGGTCCGGCCGTCCGGTTCGAACTTGATACGTGTGTCGAAATCCCAGCCGATCAGCATGATGCGTTCACGCGCCTGCAGCATTGCCGATTTCGCATAGCGAAAATAATCGGCCGCGTCGACGATGAACGTGAGACGGTCGGCAGATTCCGTCCGCCAGCAGGTGTTCCCAGGCACGAGCACACGATCGACCATGGTGCGGATGTTATACGCCCGGCGGCGGCGCCGAATCAGCGCGCGTGCCCGGAATGCGACAGCACCGCCGGCATCCGCAGTTGCGGACCCCGACGGTGCTGTCG
>NZ_JBHWWZ010000093.1:3519-4861 GCF_042730275.1 Rhodococcus sp. NPDC060086 | reverse complement strand
CTTCCAGTTCTGGCCTATCAACCCGGTGGTCTGCCGGGGGCCTTACCCCATCAAAGGGTGAGAAACCTCATCTTGGAACAGGCTTCCCGCTTAGATGCTTTCAGCGGTTATCCCTTCCGAACGTAGCCAACCAGCCATGCCCCTGGCGGGACAACTGGCACACCAGAGGTTCGTCCGTCCCGGTCCTCTCGTACTAGGGACAGCCTTCCTCAAGTTTCTTACGCGCGCGGCGGATAGAGACCGAACTGTCTCACGACGTTCTAAACCCAGCTCGCGTGCCGCTTTAATGGGCGAACAGCCCAACCCTTGGGACCTACTCCAGCCCCAGGATGCGACGAGCCGACATCGAGGTGCCAAACCATCCCGTCGATATGGACTCTTGGGGAAGATCAGCCTGTTATCCCCGGGGTACCTTTTATCCGTTGAGCGACACCGCTTCCACATGCCGGTGCCGGATCACTAGTCCCGACTTTCGTCCCTGCTCGACCTGTCAGTCTCACAGTCAAGCTCCCTTGTGCACTTACACTCAACACCTGATTGCCAACCAGGCTGAGGGAACCTTTGGGCGCCTCCGTTACATTTTAGGAGGCAACCGCCCCAGTTAAACTACCCACCAGGCACTGTCCCTGAACCCGATCAGGGCCCGAGGTTAGACATCCAATACGATCAGAGTGGTATTTCAACAACGACTCCACAAACACTGGCGTGCCCGCTTCACAGTCTCCCACCTATCCTACACAAACCGAACCGAACACCAATACCAAGCTATAGTGAAGGTCCCGGGGTCTTTTCGTCCTGCCGCGCGTAACGAGCATCTTTACTCGTAATGCAATTTCGCCGAGTCTGTGGTCGAGACAGCAGAGAAGTCGTTACGCCATTCGTGCAGGTCGGAACTTACCCGACAAGGAATTTCGCTACCTTAGGATGGTTATAGTTACCACCGCCGTTTACTGGGGCTTAAATTCTCAGCTTCGCCACACAAGTGCAGCTAACCGGTCCTCTTAACCTTCCAGCACCGGGCAGGCGTCAGTCCGTATACATCGTCTTACGACTTCGCACGGACCTGTGTTTTTAGTAAACAGTCGCTTCTCTCTGGTCTCTGCGACCCCACCCAGCTCACACCGTAAAGGTGATCACCAGACAAGGTCCCCCTTCTCCCGAAGTTACGGGGGCATTTTGCCGAGTTCCTTAACCACAGTTATCTCGATCGCCTTAGTATTCTCTACCTGACCACCTGTGTCGGTTTGGGGTACGGGCCATGTGAAAGCTCGCTAGAGGCTTTTCTCGGCAGCATAGGATCACTGAATTCACCACAACGGCTACGCATCACCTCTCAGGCTTA
>NZ_JBHWWZ010000093.1:1549-3422 GCF_042730275.1 Rhodococcus sp. NPDC060086 | reverse complement strand
CTCGCCCTACAGGCTTACACCGGCTATTCCACCAGCCGGCCCAGCTACCTTCCTGCGTCACCCCATCGCTTGACTACTACCACCGAAGGTCCCGTGCATCCACACCCGCATCCCCCGAAGGGAACACGAACGCTTCAGGACGGTTAGTACCGATGATTCATCAGGGGCGCGTTCACACGGGTACGGGAATATCAACCCGTTGTCCATCGACTACGCCTGTCGGCCTCGCCTTAGGTCCCGACTCACCCTGGGCGGATTAACCTGGCCCAGGAACCCTTGGTCATTCGGCGGACGAGTTTCTCACTCGTCTTTCGCTACTCATGCCTGCATTCTCACTCGCGTGGCCTCCACAACTAGTTCACACTGCTGCTTCCACGGCCACACGACGCTCCCCTACCCATCCACACCACTGCACACCATCCCGCAGGACAATGCGTGTGTTATGCGAATGCCGCGGCTTCGGCGGTGTACTTGAGCCCCGCTACATTGTCGGCGCAGGACCACTTGACCAGTGAGCTATTACGCACTCTTTCAAGGGTGGCTGCTTCTAAGCCAACCTCCTGGTTGTCTCAGCGATCCCACATCCTTTTCCACTTAGTACACGCTTAGGGGCCTTAGCCGGCGATCTGGGCTGTTTCCCTCTCGACTACGAAGCTTATCCCCCGCAGTCTCACTGCCGCGCTCTCACACTCTGGCATTCGGAGTTTGGCTGACGTCAGTAACCTTGTAGGGCCCATCGGCCATCCAGTAGCTCTACCTCCAGAGTGAAACACGCGACGCTGCACCTAAATGCATTTCGGGGAGAACCAGCTATCACGGAGTTTGATTGGCCTTTCACCCCTACCCACAACTCATCCCCTCAGTTTTCAACCTAAGTGGGTTCGGGCCTCCACGACGTCTTACCATCGCTTCACCCTGGCCATGGGTAGATCACTCCGCTTCGGGTCTAGAACATGCCACTACGACGCCCTATTCGGACTCGCTTTCGCTACGGCTACCCCACACGGGTTAACCTCGCGACATGCCACTAACTCGCAGGCTCATTCTTCAAAAGGCACGCCATCACCCCCAGTAGACCAAACTACTCGAAGGCTTTGACGGATTGTAAGCGCACGGTTTCAGGTACTATTTCACTCCCCTCCCGGGGTACTTTTCATCTTTCCCTCACGGTACTAGTCCGCTATCGGTCACCAGGGAGTATTCAGGCTTATCGGGTGGTCCCGACAGATTCACACCGGATTTCACGGGCCCGGTGCTACTTGGGTATTCACATCAACAGTCACCATGTTTTCGTCTACGGGACTCTCACCCTCTACGACAGGCCGTTCCAGACCACTTCGACTAACACAATGATTTCTTACTGTTGGCCGGCTCAGCAGCGCCGACACAATGAACCCCACAACCCCACAAGTGCAACCCCTGCCAGGTATCACACACCCATGGTTTAGCCTCTTCCGCGTTCGCTCGCCACTACTGACGGAATCACATGTTGTTTTCTCTTCCTGTGGGTACTGAGATGTTTCACTTCCCCACGTTCCCTCCACACCGGCTATATATTCACCGGCGGGTAACACGACATCACTCGTGCTGGGTTTCCCCATTCGGAAATCCTCGGATCACAGCTCGGTTGACAGCTCCCCGAGGCATATCGCAGCCTCCCACGTCCTTCATCGGCTCCTGGTGCCAAGACATCCACCGTACGCTCATAAACACTTACAACAAAGATGCTCGCGTCCACTGTGCAGTTCTCAAACAACACACAACAACCCCTACCGGAACCCACCCACAGGTGAAGAACTTTCATCGGTCATCGTCGCTGATCAAACACAAACAACGTGTTCTCTCAGGACCCAACAGTGCACCGATATAACCC
>NZ_JBHWWZ010000092.1:0-5448 GCF_042730275.1 Rhodococcus sp. NPDC060086 | reverse complement strand
GCCGCGGCGCCGTGCGCATCGCGCTCGGCGCCGCGCCGCTGACCAGCGCCTTCTCCGGCCGCGCCGACATCACCGTCGACGAGGCCGTTGCGCTCGCCACCGCGGCAACAGAGCGCGTCGAGACGGTCCGCGCGTTCACCGTCGACGGCACCGCCTTCCACAACTCCGGTGCATCCGACGCCGAGGAACTCGGCGCGGCCATCGCCGTCGGCATCGAGTACGTCCGCGCGCTCGTCGCTGCCGGTCTGTCTGCCGAACAAGCTCTCGGCCAGATCGAGTTCCGATTCGCGGCCTCCGACGATCAGTTCCAGACCATCGCGAAGTTCCGCGCAGCCCGTCTGCTGTGGGCGCGTGTCGCGCAGGTCGCCGGAGCAGGCGACGCGGGCAATGCGCCGCAGCACGCGGTGACCTCCGCCGCCATGATGGCTCAGCGCGACCCGTGGGTGAACATGCTCCGCACCACCCTCGCCGCCTTCGGCGCCGGAGTCGGTGGCGCCGACTCCGTCACCGTCCTTCCGTTCGACGCAGCGCTGCCCGCCGGCGCCGTCGGAGTATCGGAGGCGTTCTCCGCGCGTATCGCCCGCAACACCAACCTGCTCCTTCTCGAGGAATCCAACCTCGGCCGTGTCCTCGATCCGGGCGCCGGATCCTGGTACATCGAGGACCTGACCGCACAGGTCGCGGCGAAGTCGTGGGAGTTCTTCCAGCAGATCGAAGCGGGCGGCGGCTACCGCACGGCGCTCGACGCCGGGCTGGTCGCGGACCGTATCGCCACGACCCGCGCCCGCCGCGAGTCCGACATCGCGCACCGTAAGACCTCAGTGACCGGCATCAACGAGTTCCCGAACCTCGGTGAGGCCCCGCTGCCCGCAGGCGTCGCCGACTCGGGTGCCTTCGCGGCGCGCTACGCGGCACCGTTCGAGGCGCTGCGCAACCGCTCCGACGTCTACCTCGCCGTGCACGGCTCCCGGCCCACGGTGCTGCTCGCACCGCTCGGCCCGGTCGCCGAGCACAATGTGCGCACCACCTTCGCCAGCAATCTGCTCGCGGCCGGTGGCATCGACGCGATCAACCCCGGGCCGGTGGACCCGAGCGACGACACCCTCGCCGCCGCGGTCCGCGACTCCGGCGCCACCGTCGCCGTGCTCTGCGGCACCGACGCCCGTTACGGCGAGCACGCAGGCACCGCCACCGCCGCGCTGCGCTCCGCCGGGATCACCACTGTGCTCCTCGCCGGCCCGGAGAAGGCCGTGGGGGACGCGCAGGGCGACAACCGTCCGGACGGTTACCTGACCGCGCGTATCGACGCGGTCGCTGCACTGACCGATCTTCTGAACACCCTGGGAGCGTAAGTGAGCATCCAATCCGAGATCGGCAGCTTTGCCGATGTCCCGCTGACAGATCCGGATTCCACGGAACCCGCTGCTCCCACCGCGGAGCAGACCGCCGCGCTCGTCGACTCTGTTGCGTCCGCCAACAACTACACCGTCGACGACGTCGTGTGGACCACCCCCGAGGGCATCGACGTCAAGCCCGTCTACACCAAGGCCGACCGCGACGCCATCGCCGCCGACGGCTACCCGCTCGGCAGCTACCCGGGTATCGCGCCGTTCGTGCGCGGCCCGTACCCGACGATGTACGTCAACCAGCCGTGGACCATCCGCCAGTACGCGGGCTTCTCCACGGCCGCCGAATCCAACGCCTTCTACCGCCGCAACCTCGCGGCCGGCCAGAAGGGCCTGTCGGTGGCCTTCGACCTGGCGACGCACCGCGGCTACGACTCCGACCATCCACGCGTTCAGGGTGATGTCGGCATGGCCGGAGTCGCGATCGACTCGATCCTCGACATGCGTCAGCTGTTCGACGGCATCGACCTGTCGAAGGTCTCGGTGTCGATGACGATGAACGGCGCGGTACTGCCGATCCTCGCGCTGTACGTCGTGGCTGCCGAAGAGCAGGGTGTCACCCCCGAGCAGTTGGCCGGAACCATTCAGAACGACATTCTGAAGGAGTTCATGGTCCGCAACACCTACATCTACCCCCCGAAGCCCTCGATGCGGATCATCTCCGACATCTTCGCGTACACCAGCACGAAGATGCCGAAGTTCAACTCGATCTCCATCTCCGGCTACCACATCCAGGAAGCCGGAGCCACAGCCGATCTGGAGCTCGCCTACACCCTGGCCGACGGTGTCGAGTACATCCGCGCAGGCCTCGACGCCGGCATGGAGATCGACAAGTTCGCACCGCGTCTGTCGTTCTTCTGGGCCATCGGCATGAACTTCTTCATGGAGGTCGCCAAGCTCCGCGCCGGTCGGCTCCTGTGGGCCGAGCTCGTCGAGAAGTTCGATCCGAAGAACGCGAAGTCGCTCTCCCTGCGCACCCACTCGCAGACTTCCGGCTGGTCGCTGACCGCGCAGGACGTGTTCAACAACGTCGGCCGGACCTGCGTCGAGGCGATGGCCGCGACCCAGGGCCACACCCAGTCGCTGCACACCAATGCGCTCGACGAAGCGATCGCATTGCCCACCGACTTCTCGGCCCGCATCGCGCGGAACACCCAGCTGCTGCTGCAGCAGGAGTCCGGCACGACCCGGCCCATCGATCCGTGGGGCGGCTCGCACTACGTCGAGTGGCTCACCCACGAGCTCGCCAACCGGGCCCGCGCGCACATCGCGGAGGTCGAGGAGGCCGGAGGCATGGCGCAGGCCATCTCCGAGGGCATCCCGAAGCTGCGCATCGAGGAAGCCGCTGCCCGCACCCAGGCGCGCATCGACTCCGGCCGCCAGCCGCTGATCGGTGTCAACAAGTACGTGCCCGCAGAGCCCGACAGCATCGAGGTTCTCAAGGTCGAGAACTCGAAGGTGCGTGCCGAGCAGCTCGCGAAGCTCGTCAAGCTGCGCGCGGAGCGTGACGAGGCAGCCACCCAGGCCGCGCTCGCCGAGCTCACCCGCGCCGCGTCGTCCACCGAGGACGGGGCGAGCGGAGCGACGGGGAATGTCTCGATGGAGAACAATCTGCTCGCGCTCGCGATCAACGCGGCCCGCGCGATGGCCACCGGCGGCGAGATCTCCGACGCGCTCGAGAAGGTCTACGGCCGGCATCAGGCCGAGATCCGCACGATCAGCGGCGTCTACCGTGACGAAGCAGGGGAGGCGAGCAACATTTCCACGACCATCGAACTCGTCGAGAAGTTCGCGGAAGAGGAGGGCCGCCGCCCGCGTATCCTGGTCGCGAAGATGGGACAGGACGGCCACGACCGTGGCCAGAAGGTGATCTCCACGGCGTTCGCCGACCTCGGCTTCGATGTCGACGTCGGACCGCTGTTCCAGACACCGGAAGAGGTCGCCCGGCAGGCGGCCGACAACGACGTGCACGTCATCGGCGTGTCGTCGTTGGCTGCGGGACACCTCACACTGGTGCCCGCGCTCAAGGCGGCGCTCGGGGAGGTCGGCCGTGAGGACATCATGATCGTGGTCGGCGGCGTCATCCCGCCCGGCGACTTCGACGAGCTGTACGAAGCCGGTGCCGCGGCGATCTTCCCGCCCGGCACCGTCATCGCTGATGCCGCCGCCGGCCTGCTGACCAAGCTCGGTGCCCGCCTCGGACATTCGCTCGGGAGCTGATGCGCACATGAGCGACACCTCGATCGGGACCACCGCGACGCCTCGGCGTCCGGTCGACCTCGACGCCCTCGCGGAGTCCGTACTCGCCAACGAGCGTGCCGGACTCGCGAAGGCGATCACCCTGATCGAATCGACTCGAGACGACCATCGGAAGCAGGCGCAGCAGCTACTGTTGCGCCTGCTCCCGCAGGCGGGCGGGGCGATCCGGGTCGGTATCACGGGCGTTCCCGGGGTCGGGAAGTCGACGTTCATCGACTCGCTGGGTATGTATCTGATCGGTAAGGGGCACAGGGTCGCGGTACTCGCCGTCGATCCATCGTCGACGAGGACCGGCGGGTCGATCCTGGGTGACAAGACCCGGATGGCGCGGTTGGCAGGAGAACAGGACGCCTTCATCCGTCCGTCTCCGACAGCAGGCACCCTCGGCGGTGTCGCCAAGGCGACCCGCGAGACCATGGTGCTGCTCGAATCGGCCGGGTTCGACGTGATCCTGGTCGAGACGGTCGGTGTCGGGCAGTCGGAGGTCACCGTCGCGAACATGGTGGACTGCTTCTGTTTCCTGACTCTCGCCCGCACCGGCGACCAGTTGCAGGGCATCAAGAAGGGCGTGCTCGAGCTCGCCGACCTCGTCGCGGTGAACAAGGCGGACGGCAACCACGAGCGCGACGCGCGTGTCGCTGCCCGCGAACTGTCCGGTGCGATGCGCATGGTGCATCCACACGACGCAGTGTGGAAGCCCCCGGTGATCACCATGAGTGGGCTGGAACGCGTGGGTCTCGACACGTTCTGGGACACCGTCCTCGAACACAAGAAGGTGCTCACCGAGGCCGGGCAGTTCGACGAGAACCGCAGTCGTCAGCAGGTCGACTGGACGTGGACGATGGTGCACGACCAGCTGCTCCGCCGACTCGAGAGCAACCCGCGCGTCAAGGCGATCCGCGGCGACGTCGAAGCCGGGGTCCGCACGGGGTCGCTCACCGCGGCCATCGGTGCGCAGCGGATCCTGGATGCATTCGACGGTGTCGACGGGGCCGACGGTGTCGACGGGGCCGTCGAGAACGACGGTCCCGCTCTGTGACCCGGAGCGTCGCCGCGCGGATCGTGTTCGCGGTTTTCGGTGTGCTCGCCGCGGTGCATCTGATCGCCCAGCTCATCGATCCCGAGGCGATGCTGGTCGACGCCACCCAATGGCTGCTCATGCCGGTGCTGGCGGCAGCACTGGTCCTGGGCACGACCGCGCCCCGGTCCCGGCTCGTCGAGCTCACGTTGGTGGCATTGACCTTCTCGTGGCTCGGCGACACCGCACCCGACCTGTTCGACGGCGACACCTCGTTCCTCGTGCTCGTCGGATTCTTCCTGTGCGCGCAGGTGACGTACATCGCGGCGTTCATGCCGTACCGGGCCGACAGCGTGCTGCACACACGACGGTGGGTGCTCGCGGTCTTCGCGGTCGCGGTCGTCGTGCTGGTGGCCGTCTGCGCTCCGGGTGCGGGCGTGCTCTTGATCCCGGTGCTGCTCTACGCGTTGTGCCTGGCCGCGATGGCGATCCTCGCCACCGGGGTCGGGCCTACCGTCGCGATCGGCGCGGTGATCTTCGTTGTCTCCGATTCGCTGATCGCATTGCGCGCGTTCATCGACGACTTCCCGCTGCCGCTGTCGGGTTTCTGGGTGATGCTGACCTACATCGCAGCGCAGGTTCTCATCACGCACGGCGTGATGACCCGAGCCCGGGCGACCCGGAGCGAGAACGATGACCGGACTGCGGTTCGTCAGCTGGACTGATCGACAGAGAACGGGCGTGGTCATCACAGCTGTGATGACC
>NZ_JBHWWZ010000091.1:0-5885 GCF_042730275.1 Rhodococcus sp. NPDC060086 | reverse complement strand
CCTTCGATCGATCTGATCGATCGAAGGTGCCGTTCGCTCGAAAAACAGGGATGATCTACTGAGCCAGGAGTTCTGCGATCTGAATGGTGTTGAGCGCAGCGCCCTTCCGAAGGTTGTCGCCCGACACGAACAGTGCGATGCCACGGCCTTCCGGAGCGCCGGGGTCCTGACGGATACGACCCACCAGCGACACATCGTCGCCGGCCGCCGCGAGCGGCGTCGGCACATCGACCAGCTTGACGCCCGGAGCCGACGCGAGAACTTCCTGCGCGCGGGCGGCCGAGAGCGGGCGCTCGAACTCTGCATTGATCGACAGCGAGTGGCCCGTGATGACCGGGACGCGCACACATGTCCCCGACACGAGCAGGTCGGGAAGACCCAGGATCTTGCGCGACTCGTTGCGCAGCTTCTGATCCTCGTCGGTCTCACCGGTACCGTCGTCGACGATCGATCCGGCCAACGGCAGCACATTGAACGCGATCGGCGCGACGTACTTGTCGGGAGCCGGGAAGTCGACGGCACTGCCGTCGTGCACCAGCTTCTCGGCGTCTCCGATGACGGCACGCGCCTGGCCGAGGAGTTCCTCGACACCGGCGATACCGCTGCCCGACACGGCCTGGTAGCTCGAGATGATCAGGCGCTGCAGGCCCGCCTCGTCGTGCAGGGCCTTGAGGACCGGCATCGCGGCCATGGTCGTGCAGTTCGGGTTGGCGATGATGCCCTTCGGCGGGTTCTTCGCATCCTCCGGGTTGACCTCGCTCACCACGAGCGGAACCTCGGGGTCCTTGCGCCACGCCGACGAGTTGTCGACGACGGTCGCTCCCGCAGCGGCGAACCGCGGAGCCTGCTCGCGCGACAGGGTGGCACCGGCGGAGAACAGAGCAATATCGATGCCCTTCAGATCCTCGTCGGAAGTCGCGGACGCATCCTCGACGACGATCTCCTCGCCGCGGAACGGCAGCTTCTTACCGGCAGAGCGGGCCGATGCGAAGAACCGCACCTTGTCGGCCGGGAAGTTGCGCTCCTCGAGGAGTGTGCGCATGACGATGCCGACCTGACCGGTCGCGCCTACGACAGCGATTGTCTTTCCCATGATTACCGTCCCGTTCCTGCATGCACGACGGCTTCTTCGGTGCCGCCGAGGTCGAACGCCGCGTGGAGTGCACGCACTGCGTCGTCGAGGTCGTTGTCGTCGACCAGCACCGAGATGCGGATCTCCGAGGTGGAAATGAGGTCGATGTTGATACCCGCCTCGGCCAAGGTCTCGCAGAACTTGGCGGTGACGCCGGGGTGGCTCTTCATACCCGCACCGACGAGCGACACCTTGCCGATGTGGTCGTCGAACAGCACCTGGGTGAAGCCGATGTCTTCCTGCCGCTTGGCGAGCAGTTCGACGGCGCGCGGGCCGTCCGAGGTCGGCAGAGTGAAGGTGATGTCGGTCTTGCCCGTCTCCACCTTCGAGATGTTCTGCAGCACCATGTCGATGTTGATCTCGGCGTCGGCGACAGCGCGGAACACCTTCGCGGCGTAGCCGGGCGTGTCGGGCAGTCCGACGACGGTGATCTTCGATTCGCTGCGATCGTGCGCAACGCCGGTGATCAGGGCTTCTTCCACTGGGATGTCCTCCATCGATCCGGTCACGAGGGTGCCGGGCTTGGTGGTGTACGACGAACGGACGTGCACAGGCACGTTGTAGCGGCGGGCGTACTCGACGCAACGCAGCATCAGTACCTTCGCGCCGCACGCGGCGAGTTCGAGCATCTCCTCGAAGGAGACCTTGTCGAGCCGCTGCGCATCCTTGACGATGCGCGGATCAGCCGTGAACACGCCGTCGACGTCGGTGTAGATCTCGCAGACATCCGCGTTCAGTGCAGCGGCAAGAGCCACAGCGGTCGTGTCCGACCCGCCGCGTCCGAGCGTCGTGATGTCTTTGCTGTCCTGGCTGACGCCCTGGAATCCGGCGACGAGCACGATGGCACCTTCATCGAGTGCGGTGCGCACCCGGCCGGGCGTCACGTCGATGATCTTCGCCTTGCCGTGGCTGCCGGTGGTGATGACACCTGCCTGCGAGCCGGTGAACGACCGGGCTTCGGCTCCGAACGAGTGGATCGCCATCGCGACAAGCGCGTTGGAGATGCGTTCACCCGAGGTGAGGAGCATGTCCATCTCGCGCGCCGGGGGGGCCGGGCAGACCTGTTGGGCGAGGTCGAGGAGTTCATCGGTCGTGTCGCCCATCGCCGAGACGACGACGACGACGTCGTTGCCGGCCTTCTTGGTCTCGACGATCCTTTCAGCGACGCGCCGGATCCGTTCGGCCGTCGCGACCGATGATCCTCCGTACTTCTGGACGACGAGTGCCACGCTGGCGAACCTCCGGGGTCTTGGGTACAAGTCCAGGAAGCAAGCTTACCGATGTCGGCGCACCTCGCGGGCCCCGCCCTATCAGAGTACGGTCGTGCGCAGAAGCATGACGTTGTAATCGCTCCAGCGTGAGGCCGTGAAATAGAGGTCGCGTCCCGTCGACCACGGGTGGATGAACGGCGCATAGAGACCCCCGGCCTCGTCGCGGGTCACGAGCGGCCTCGGCCCACTCCACGGACCTTCGGGCGACGGGCTGGTGCGCAGTTCGATCGCGCCGGTCGCGTCGTTGCCGTAGAGCATGACGAATCGGTCGCCGGTGAAGTGCACCGACAGCTCCCCCACCGCGCCCGGGACGATCGGTACCGCACGGTCGACGTCACCCGGAATCCAGCCGTCGGCGGTCCAGTACTCGTACGCGGCGAGGTCGAGGATCTGCTGTTCGGGCACGCGGGAGAGGAACGCGGCGCCGAACCTCCCCTGCGGAGTTCCGTAGTCGTAGAGGTAACCGCCGTGTCGCAGGTATGCGTGCTGCTGAAAATTGGCGTTGCCCGACGACAGCTGCTGGACGCCCGGTATATCGAGGGGCACGTTCAGTCTCGCGGTGGCCGGGTCGACATGCCAGGTCTCGCCGTTGTCGGCCGACGTGCCGATCATCGAGGCGTTGGTCCACCATTCGCCGTGGCCACCCCAGGCCCGCACCGACATGAAGTTGATGTACTGAACCCCGTCGACGGAGATTCCCGCCGTCGGGATCACGGTCTTCTCGATCCCCTCGATCCCGAGCGCCCCCACGAGCTCGCGGGAGAAATCGGGAGCGTGCGCATGCACCGGCGAGCCGGCGTGGATGTCGCCGGGAACCGGATCGGGTACGTCGATGCCGTCGGTCAGGTTCGTGTCGGCACTGCGCATGAGGACGTTGTGGCGCCATTCCTCACCCGGGGCGGAACAATCTCCGAAGGTGTCGCCGAAGGCCATGAGGATTCTGCGATCCGGTTCCGCTGCGCCGTTGTCCCACATGATGGCCAGGTCCGTGCCGGAGACGGAGAACCGTGCGTCGGTCCGGTTGTCGCTGTGCGGTCCGGTGAGCCACGCGACGGCCCGCGTAGGTCCGGGGCCCAGATCGGGGAGCCGATCCTTCGGCGCACCGGGCAGAAGATCGGCGCTGCCGCCGCTACCGAACCCGCTACCACTGGGACTCTCGTGGCCGCACGGCTCAGCGCCCGCCTGCGCGGCGAGCGGCACCGTCCCACCGAATGCGAGGACGAGGGCCCAGCCCCCGATGACTGCCGGTCTCATCGGCCTCATCAACACGCCCCTCACAGTTCGCCTGTTACCGGTGTTACTGGTGGTGCCAAAGTTTCCACTGAGCACGATAGGGGGTGTGACGCGAGTGCGGGGAACAACTGGTTTCGATCAGGTCACGAACACGCCGTCATCGCGCCTGTCCAGCACGTCCCCGGCTTCCATCCCGGACAACGCACACAGCACGGACATCCCCGTGGGCGAAGCCCGGTCATGCGCGTTACACTGCTTGGCATGCAGCGTGCGCTTCTTCTCGGCCGCCGCGGCGGGATTTGACCAGACCGGCCTCCCGTCGCGGGGTTTCGTCGCGCCGGTCGATATCCTGATCTGGACTCACAAGTCCCCTTTTTTCTTGGAGTACGTCATGTCACCCGCCGACGCTTTCACCTCCGGTTCGCGCAACATCACGCCGCCGACCAAGCCCGCTCCCGCCGACCAGGCAGCATGGAACAAGCAGAAGAACTCGTCCATGCCCACCTACCGTTACCGGCCTTTCGCCGAAGAGGTGGAGCCCGTCTCGCTCCCCGACCGGACCTGGCCCGACAAGATCATCGACCGCGCCCCGGGTTGGTGCGCCGTCGACCTGCGCGACGGCAACCAGGCGCTCATCGATCCGATGAGTCCCGCACGCAAGCGCCGCATGTTCGATCTGCTGGTTCGCATGGGCTACAAGGAGATCGAGGTCGGTTTCCCGTCGGCGAGCCAGACCGATTTCGATTTCGTCCGGGAAATCATCGAGGACAACGCCATTCCCGATGACGTCACCATTCAGGTTCTGACGCAGTCGCGGCCCGAGCTGATCACCCGCACCTTCGAAGCCTGTGCCGGCGCGCAGAACGTGATCGTGCACTTCTACAACTCGACGTCGATCCTGCAGCGCCGCGTCGTGTTCAGAGCCGACCAGGCCACCGTCAAGAAGATCGCTACCGACGCCGCGGAATTGGTGATCGAGACGGCAAAGAACTACCCCGACACGAACTGGCGGTGGGAGTACTCGCCCGAGTCGTACACCGGCACCGAACTGTCGTACGCCAAAGAGGTCTGCGACGCGGTCGTCGAGACCCTCGGCGGCACCCCAGAGAACCCGGTCATCATCAATCTGCCCGCCACCGTCGAGATGGCGACACCGAACGTCTACGCCGACTCGATCGAGTGGATGCACCGCAACCTGGCCGCACGCGACTCGATCATCCTGTCGCTGCACCCGCACAACGACCGGGGCACCGGAGTTGCCGCAGCCGAGTTGGGTTACCAGGCCGGCGCCGACCGCATCGAAGGTTGCCTGTTCGGTAACGGTGAGCGCACCGGCAACGTGTGCCTGGTGACCCTGGGCCTGAACATGTTCAGCCGCGGCGTCGACCCGCAGATCGACTTCTCGGATATCGACGAGATCCGACGGACCGTCGAATACTGCAACCAGCTGCCCGTCCCGGAGCGTCACCCCTACGGCGGCGACCTGGTCTACACCGCATTCTCCGGCAGCCACCAGGACGCAATCAACAAGGGTCTGGACGTCATGAAGGCCGATGCGGACGCTGCGGGCGCCGACGTCGACGACATCACCTGGGCGGTTCCGTACCTGCCGATCGACCCGAAGGATGTCGGCCGCAGCTACGAGGCGGTGATCCGCGTGAATTCGCAGTCCGGCAAGGGCGGCGTCGCGTACATCATGAAGCACGACCACGGACTGAACCTGCCGCGTCGACTGCAGGTCGAGTTCTCGCAGGCCGTCCAGAAGGTCACCGACGGCGAAGGCGGTGAGGTCAGCCCCAAGGAGATGTGGGACATCTTCAACGAGGAGTACCTGGCCCCCATCACGCCGCTCGAGCGCATCAAGCAGAAGGTGACCGCGGCCGAGACCGACGACGGCGAGGACACCGTGGTCGCAGTACTGAAGGTGGACGGCGTCGAGAAGGAGATCAGCGGCTCCGGCAACGGACCGCTGGCGGCATTCGTCGACGGCCTGGAATCCCTCGGTTACCAGGTGGCCGTGCGCGGCTACGCCGAGCACGCGATGTCCGCCGGCGACGACGCCAATGCCGCAGCATTCGTCGAAGCCGACGTGACACGCCCCGACGGCACCACCGCGCTGGTGTGGGGCGCAGGTATCGCGCCGTCGATCACCGTCGCGTCGCTGCGCGCCATCGTCTCGGCAGTGAACCGCGCCCACCGCTGATCCGATAATTCGACCGGACGAACGCGGCGGGTCCCGACGGGGACCC
>NZ_JBHWWZ010000090.1:0-6063 GCF_042730275.1 Rhodococcus sp. NPDC060086 | reverse complement strand
GGGCGGCGCGCCGTTGTCGGTGATTGCCGAGTACGTGAAGTCTCAACGGCGCCCTGAGTGACGGTGATTCACCTCCACCGTGAACGATGGAGCACCCTCACCGAGATCGGTAGAAGCGACGTGTCGCGGGAAGGTCGGTCGCGCCGAGTTCGATGTAGTCGAGTGCGTGATGAGTGTGTCCCATGAGATCGATGGTGCACTTACCCACCGACATGGTCGAGTAGCCCGACTACCCGATGCGGCCCTCGATACTCCTGTCGATCTCGTGGCTGACGAGATCTGTTGCAGCGTCGGCATCCATCGCCGTCACCAATACCGATTGCGTCGCACCATTGCTGAGTGCAACCAACCTCTCGGCCTCGTCGTGAGCCGCGCGCTCCGAAAGACCGACGCGACAGAGGAGCCTCTCGGCCTCACTGACGGTCCCCCGCGACGCTTCGGCAAGAAACGACCTGATCCACGGGTCGTTCGTCGCTTTGGCGAGGTAGGCGTACCAGACCGACGCACCTATACGGGAGGATGCGTCCGTGGGAACGGGCTGGGTGAGCAAGGCCACGAGGGCTGATCTCGGGTCATCGGAAGATTCTCGTCGGCGGTACACCTGTTCGGCGCCGGCAACCATCTCCTGCGCCCCGGACCGGATCAGGTGCTGCTTCGATTCGAAGTAGTGCTGGATTCTGCCGATCGAAACACCGGATTCGGCCGCGACCGCCTGGAACGTCACCCCGTCGATTCCTCGTTTGTGGATTACCGCCCACAGTGCCCACACGATCTCTCTGCGACGTTCGGCATGGTCGACCACTTTAGGCATGTCAGAATTTTACAATATGTCTATACTGCAAACAGTACGAATCGCTGACTTCGAGGGAAACCCACATGAGCGAACCCACCACGGACACAGATTCCCGGACCGACCGTCCACCACCCGCCCGCCGACACCGCCGATGGCTGCGCCGCAGCGGAATCGTGGTGGTCGCCGCACTTGCAGCACTGGGCGCAGTGAGCATCCAGCAGTTCTTCTTCGGAGCTCCGGGCATCGGCCACTTCCGCGACGCGGAGGGCCGGCGCACCTATGTCGAGGCCTATGAGCGGGCGATGTCCACCCTCCCTCCGCCCACGACAACTCTCGACGTCACGACCCGTTTCGGGACGGTCCGCGTCTACGAGTGGAGCTCACCGGAAACCGCGGACACCGCTCCGGTCGTCTTGGTCCCCGGACGCGCGTCGGGTGTCCCGATGTGGGCCGAAAACCTCGCCGACTTCTTGCCACACCGGCGCGTCCTCGCATTCGACGCACTCGGCGACGCCGGCCTGTCGACACAAAGCGTTCCGCTGACCTCGTTCGACGACCAGGCGATATGGATGGCCGACGTACTCGACGAACTCGCCGCCGACGGCGCACACATCGTCGGCCATTCGTTCGGCGGCGCGATCGCAACGACGTACGCACGACAGTTCCCCGAGCGCGTCCGATCGCTGACGCTCCTCGAACCCGTATTCACCTTCGCGTATCCGCCCGCGCGCATGATGGCGTGGACGATGGTGTCGAGCCTTCCGTTTCTTCCCGAGAGTTGGCACACCACCGCACTCGGCAAGGTCGGCGGTGCCGAATTCGACCCGAACGACGACATGGCGAAGATGATCGCCGCAGGTTCGGAACACTATTCGGCGGCGCTGCCGACCCCCTCACCCATGAACGACAGCGAGAGGGATTCCTTGACCGTTCCCACCTACGTCGCTATCGCAGAACATGATTCGATCGCCGGCGGCACGAACGCCGCCGATCGGGCTCGGCAACTCCCGAACGCGACGGTCGCCGTCTTCCCCGATACCACCCATTCACTTCCCATGCAGGCGAAAGATCTTCTCGCAGTCAAACTTCCCGAGTTCTGGATCGACGCCGAGAAAGTGTGATCCGAACACGCTCACAAGCCCGGCACATACGTCAGCACGGGGACGTGACCCGGCACGCAGTCCTTCCAATGATCAGGAGCCGCGAGGGTGAAGGTCGCGGGCACGTGCGGGTCGGAGCCCGGCAGTATCAGGACCCGCCACTGCGGCACCCAGGTCGCGATCTCCCCAGCCGCGTCGACCGCACGGATGATCGCAGTAGTGTCGTGGTGGCGGAACACGAGTCGTACTCCATCCCAGGATAATTCGACGTGTGTCTCGCCCAGCACGCGCACCAGTGCACCGACGCTGAGATCGGAATCATGGAAGGCCTTGCGGGCGCGGATGTGATGGACATGGTGCCCGTCACCGAATGAGGCGCACCCGTGCACATCTGCGCGATCGGCATTCCGGATGTGATCAGCGTGGTCGAAGTGATCAGCGTGGTCGAAGTGATCAGCGTGGTCGAAGTGATCTGTCATGATGTTCCTCCGGGTCGGCCCCGGGGCGGGGCGCTCGTGCCCGGGCCGGTCGGCCGCGAGCCGCTTCGTCATCCGAGCCACCCGCGAGCGTGGGGTTGGCGTGCCGTCAAGTCGGAGCTTGGCGACGGCATCTCGTGAAGCACCGCCACTCTACATGACGCAGCGGCCTCACAACCCTGGCGTCCGTCCGCGGAGAAGTACGCAACGCTTCCTTACTGCTCCGCAACCCCCCGGACACGGGCACTGCCGACACTGGTCGCGCACTGTTCGCACCAGGAGGTTTCCGTGTCCTACGTTCCACCCGCCGAACTGGCCCGCGCAATGGTCGACGCCGGTCAGAGCAAGGTCCTCATGTCCACCCGCGACACCCTCATCAGGGCGTACATGGCTGGAGCCATCCTCGCCCTCGGGGCGGCGTTCGCGATCACCGTCACCGTGCAGACCGGCAACGCACTCCTCGGAGCCGTGCTCTTTCCGGTGGGATTCTGCCTGCTCTATCTGCTGG
Source organism: Rhodococcus sp. NPDC060086 (assembly GCF_042730275.1). NCBI lineage: Bacteria > Bacillati > Actinomycetota > Actinomycetes > Mycobacteriales > Nocardiaceae > Rhodococcus > Rhodococcus sp. NPDC060086. The sequence goes on along the minus strand of NZ_JBHWWZ010000090.1, from coordinate 3,186 downwards.
GTTTCGATCTTCTCACCGGCGTGTTCACGATGGTTCCCATCGCTTACCTCGACAAACGTCCGGGGGTGACGCTCAGGTCGATGCTCCGGAACTGGGGTCTGGTGTTCGTGGGAAACTTCCTGGGCGCTTTCACAGTGGCGCTGCTGATCACCTTCGTCCTCACCTACGGCTACTCGATCCCGCCGGACGCGGTCGGTGAACGTCTCGGCGAAATCGGTGAGGCCCGCACACTCGGCTACGCCGAACACGGCGCCGCAGGCATGATGACGCTGTTCCTACGGGGCGTGCTGTGCAACTGGATGGTCTCGACCGGCGTCGTCGCGGCGATGATGTCGAAGAGCGTGTCCGGCAAGGTTCTCGTCATGTGGATGCCCGTCATGCTGTTCTTCTACATGGGATTCGAGCACTCGGTCGTCAACATGTTCCTGTTCCCGTCCGGTCTACTGCTCGGCGGTGATTTCACGCTCAGTGACTACCTGATCTGGAACGAGATCCCGACGGTGCTGGGCAATCTGGTCGGCGGTGTCGTGTTCGTGGGGCTCGCCCTCTACATCACCCACGTGCGCACGAAGCCGAAGCGCCCTGTCCCGGACACTGCAATGATGGCCGACAAGAGACCCGAAACCGTGTGAGTGGGCTTGCCGTGACTCCCATCCTTCCCAAGCACGAGTCCGCAGCACTGATCGCGTAGCCCGCATCCGGACGGTGATCGGGTTGTGGTGACGTTCGACGGCAATTCCTCGACTACCGCTGGTAGGAACGCGAGTTCGGTCGAGATACCGCCGACGCTAACCTGGTCGGATGGCGTCGTTCACTCCGATCTCTCCGACTGCGCTGGCCGAGCTGCTCGCCGAGCGTGTGCGCGCACTACCGGGTCGGGTCGCCATGGCAATCTCGGCCGCCGACGCCGCCGATCCGATGGGTCTGGCGAACCGGGTGGTCGAGCATCTGCGGACCTCAGGACGTCCCGCACACGCCGTGTCTCTGCACGACTTCGTGCGGCAGGCATCGCTGCGTCTCGAACACGGGCACGCCGACCAAGAGAGTTACCGGTCGAGCTGGTTCGATTACGACGCACTGGACCGCGAGGTGGTCTCGTCTCTGAAGGAGCAGCACCGCTTTCTGCCGCGACTGTGGGACGAGACCACCGACCGGTCCGCGCGTGTTCGCCGGGTCGACGCTGCAGGCAACCACGTGGTGCTCGTGGCAGGTCCGATGCTCCTCGGTCGCGGGCTCGCGTTCGATACGACCGTTCAGCTGAGGATGTCGGAGGGCGCACTCGTGCGGCTGACCGCCGATGACGAACACTGGACCATCACACCGTTGCTCGCGCACGACTCCGACGTCGATGCCGACATCGTCGTGCGCTTCGACCATCCCGACCGACCCGCGGTGCGAAATTCTTGAACTACTGCGCCGCTAGAGATTTGGCGAGCGGCGAGGGGAATCTGGGCATCACCCTCACCCCGCCGAGCCATTCGTCGAGCCGAGCTGCCTCATCGGAAAGAAAGGCTTCTGCGTCGGCCCCCGCGTCTTCGAGCATGTGGAGGCGGACGGCACCGTCGTCGGTCTGCCACCAGGTACCGACGATCCTGCCGTCCCACCACGCGGTCGGCCCGGCGTTTCCGCTGGTGTCGAAGAGTTGTTGCTTGTACGGACCGAGATACCAGTCGCGTTCGAACCAGCCCATCGTCGTGGGATCGAGCGACGGCAACAGGGCACCCCACGGCTCGACGGGTGGAGCAGGGTCTACGTCCTCGGGAAGGAGATATCCCGTACGCCCGTCGAGATCCACCTCCACTGCCGCCAGGTCGGCCAGTGCCGCCCGCACGCCTTTCACTGTCGAGCCGAGCCACCACTTGATGTCGGCTTCGGTGCCGGGACCGAATGCGCGTAGCCACATCTCGACGAGTTCGCGAAGCCCTTCCGATTCGCTACGCGGTTCGATCTCCTCCCCCAGCCACGCCCCGGTGCGCGCCCAGTTCGGACGCGAGATTCGCCAGTGCCCGTTGTTGGAGGCGCGGACCACGTGGCCCGATGCGGACAGAACGGTCATCACACGCGGCGCGAACGGAACCTTCCCTCCCCATGATTTCCCGATGCCGTAGTCGGTCGATGCGTCGAGAATCGGTATTTCGGAACGTAATTCGGACGAGGTTGCTTCCCGGCCTCCGGCCAGGGCATGGAGTACCTTCGTGGTGGCCTCATCGAGCCAACGCGCGCCGTCCTCATGCAATTCAGCGCGTTCGATGTCTTTGATCACGCTGCGGCGCTGGGCCTGCGCGACCCGGTTGCTTGCGCCGGCCTGTGCCGCCGGGAGCGCGGCGCGCGGAAACACGAAGACGGTGCGACGCATCGCGAGGTGCTTGACCAGGGAGCGCTCCACGTAGAGCGCGTCGTCGAGTTCGGCCACGGAGAGATCGTCGACACGCGCCCACGCCGAGAGATACACGGTGGCCGGGTCGGTGCCGTGCAGGCACACCATGCTCTTTGCGGCCTCGACCGGATCAGGCGCACGATGCGCCGGGGCAATGCGGTGGCGGGCCGCAAGGCGTGCTCTGCGTTCCCCGACGTCGACAGTCCGAAGCACCATTCCGCCATGGTAGATGGGAGTGTCGACCCAGTCGTGAGTGTCGGTGCGAGTGCGCTGTCAGCGTCTCAGCTCCGGCGGGAATCCACCGGTTGCGACAGGGCCCCACGAATCGATGGTGATTCGGATGAGCGACTTGTTCTGCGCGCGCATCGCATCGCGGTATTCATCCCAGTTCGGGTGCTCACCGGAGATGCATCGGAAGTAGTCCACCAGCGGTTCGACCGCGTCGGGCATGTCGAGCACCTCAGCGGTGCCGTCGACCTGCACGTACGCACCATTGAACTCGTCGGACAGGACGCACACGGTCGCGCGTGGGTTGCGGCGCAGATTCACCGACTTGGCCCGCTGCGGGTAGGTCGCGATGACGACTCTGCCATCGTCGTCCACGCCGAGAGTGACGGGCGAGACCTGCGGCGCACCCGATTCCCGCCACGCGATCAGCACTCCGCGGTGACGGGGTCGGAGGAACTCGAGCAAGTCCTCGCGTGAGACGTGGTCAGCCGTTGCGATTGCCATGACACCCACGATAGGCGGCATGCCCCCGGCTTGCTGTCGGGAAACGACGCGGACCCGCAGGCAGCAGCCTGCGGGTC
>NZ_JBHWWZ010000089.1:0-6371 GCF_042730275.1 Rhodococcus sp. NPDC060086 | reverse complement strand
ACCATATGCGGCGGCAACGACCGAGCCACGAACTCCGTCAACCCCGCCACATCCACAGTCCGGCCCTTGACCGGCAACACATACGACACCAACACCGTCGCACCCGACGCAGTCGAACGACCGAGGGTTGCGGCGAAGTCGACGGTCTCGTGTGCGGCCAGGGTGGCGTCGATCTCGCCGAGTTCGATACGGAAACCGCGCACCTTCACCTGGAAGTCGCTGCGCCCCACGAACTCGAGCTCGAGCCGGTCTTCGCCGGCACGCCACCGCACCACGTCGCCCGTGCGGTACATGCGTGAACCGTCCGGGCTGTAAGGATTGGCAACGAACATCTCGGCGGTGAGAGCGCTACGGCCGTGGTAACCGCGGGCAAGCGCAGCGCCTGCCATGTACAGCTCACCGGCGACGCCCTCGGGGACGGGACGCAACCGCGTGTCGAGCACGAGTGCGGACACACCGTGCGTGGGATGACCGATCGTGATCGGACGTCCCGGTTCGAGCCGCGCGAACGACGAGATGATCGTCGTCTCGGTGGGGCCGTACCCGTTGAAGTACTTACGTCCCGGTGCCCACTTGGCGAGCAGTTCGGGTGTGGTGACGTCGCCGCCGACCGACGCGACCTCGAGGCTGTCGATACCGGTCGGATCCATCGTCCCGAGTACCGCGGGCGTGATGATCGTGTGCGTCACCCGCTCGCTGCGCAGCAGCTCCGCGAGGTCCGGGCCACCGATGATGGTGGACGGCACGATGACCAACGTCGCGCCGCTCGTGAAGGCTGCCATCCACTCGAGCACCGACGGGTCGAAACTCGGCGAGCAGATGTGCAGGAAACGATGGCCGGCGCGCAGGTGGTACAGCTCGACAGCGGTATCCACCACCCCGCCGAGACCCTGGTGCGTGACGACAACGCCCTTGGGGCGGCCCGTCGAACCCGATGTATAGATGACGTAGGCCGGGTGGAACAGCGACAGCGGGCGCACCCGGTCGGAGGCGCCCACCGGCAACGCCGACTGCCCGTCGAGTTCGCTCGCGAACGCCGAATCGTCGAGCACGATCCAGTCGGAGTCGCCGGGCAGCCCGTCCCGATAGGTCGAGGACGTGATACCCAGGACCGCACCGGAATCGGCCAGCATGTACCGGACGCGGTCGACGGGATATGTCGGGTCGACCGGCAGGTGCGCGGCACCGGCCTTCGCGATCGCCCACACGCTCAGAACCATCTCGTACGACCGCGGGTACGACACCGCGACGATGTCCTCCGGACCGACACCGCGTCCGATGAGGATCCGTGCGAGCTTCGACGAGGTCTCGTCGAGTTCGCGGTAACTGATCGAACGCCCCTGGTACCGGACCGCCGTGGCATTCGGATCGAGCGTCACCGCCGCCGTGAGGATGTCGGCAAGAGATCCACCTGCACCGACGTGATCCCCATGGACATGCGTGAGCCGGCCGAATTCGTCGTCGCCGAGCATCGGGAGATCCCCGACCGGTGCCTGCGGATCCGCGAGGATGCCCGCGAGCAGCAGTTCGAACCGGTGCGCGAACTGCTCGACGGTGTTGTGATCGAACAACGCACTCGCGTAGGAGAACTCGGCCGACATGCCGGTCTGTGCACCGTCTTCTCCGATGCTCTCGCGCAACGTGAGCGACAGGTCGAACTTCGCGGTGTCCACATCGAACGGCACCCCGGACACGCTCAGCTCCGGCAGTTCGAGTCCGGCCGACGGCAGGTTCTCGAACGACAGGGCCACCTGGAACAGCGGGTGCCGTGCGGTCGACCGCTCGGGTTCGACGATCTCGACGAGCCGCTCGAACGGAATATCCGCGTGGGCGAACGCTTCGAGGTCGGTCTCACGAACCCGCGACAGCAGATCCGTGAACGGCTCGCCTGCATCGACCCTGCTCCGCAACACGAGAGTGTTCACGAACATGCCGATCAGGTTGTCGAGTTCCGACTCGCCGCGACCCGCGATCGGCGTGCCGATCGCCACGTCGTCGGAGTCGGACATACGTGCCAGGAAGATCGCCAACGCGGTGTGGACGACCATGAACATCGTCGTGCCGGTCCGGCGGGCCAGTGCCGCCAGCGCACGATGCGTGGACGCGTCGAGCGCGAACTCGACCCGACCACCGGCGAACGACTGCACCGGCGGACGCGGACGGTCCATCGGCAGGTTCAGCTCGTCCGGAACACCGGCGAGTGCGCGCTTCCAGTACTGAGCCTGCGTCGACAGCAGACTCTCCGGATCGTCTTCCGAACCGAGCACCTCGCGCTGCCACAGCGCGAAGTCCGCATACTGCACCGGAAGCGGAGCCCATGCGGGTTCTTCACCGGCCGCACGGGATACATAGGCGGCCATGACATCACGCGTGAGCGGAGCCATCGACCAGCCGTCGGCACTGATGTGATGGACCACGAACACGAGCACATGATCGGGAACGGACTCCCCCAGCCGGTACAGCACCGCACGCAACGGGACCTGCGTGGTCACGTCGAACCCTGTTCCCACGATCTCCAGGATCCTCGCGGGCAGTTCGGCTTCGTCGACCTGCACAGCGTCGAGGTTCGGCAGAGCCTCGTCGACCGAGAGAATCTGCTGGTAGGGACGCCCGTCGTCCTCCGGATAGATCGTGCGGAGCACCTCGTGCCGATCCAGCAGATCACGAACCGCCGCCTGCAATGCATCCACGTCGAGCGCACCGGTCAGACGCACTGCGACAGGAAGGTTGTCGGCGCTCGACGTGGCATCGAAGCGGTTGAGGAACCACATGCGCTGCTGCGCGAGCGACAGCGGCACCCGATCCGGGCGCTGCTGCGGCACCAACGGTGCCCGACGCACAGAACCGGTGTGCTGCTCTGCCTGCGCGGCAAGAGCGTGCACCGTCGAAGACTCGAACAACACCCGCACCGGGATCCGTACATCCAGCGCCGACCCGAGACGTGCGACGAGCTGCGTGGCGATCAGCGAGTTGCCGCCGAGCGCGAAGAAGTCGTCGTCGAGGCCGACCCGCTCGACGCCGAGAACATCGGCGAAGGTCGTCGCGACGATCTCCTCGATCGGTGTCGTCGGAGCACGGAACTCCCGGGCTTCGAAGGTCGGTGCCGGCAGGGCCTTGCGGTCGAGCTTGCCGGACGTGTTGAGCGGGAACTCGTCGAGGACGACCAAAGCGGACGGCACCATGTAGGAGGGCAGTGTCTCCGACACGGAGTCGACCAGCTCTCCGGTGTCGATGTTCCGCCCCGGTGTCGGCACGACGTATCCGGCGAGCTGGTCACCGGTAGGCGTCTGCACCACGAGCACCGCGGCCTGGTTCACCGAATCGTGGGCCAGCAGAGCGGTTTCGATCTCACCGAGCTCGATGCGCTGACCGCGGAACTTCACCTGGAAGTCGGTGCGGCCGATGTATTCGAGTGCGCCCTGTTCGTCCCAGGTCACGAGGTCGCCCGTGCGGTACATCCGGTCGCCGGGTTCCCCGTACGGGTTCGCCACGAACCGATCGGAGGTGAGGTCGGGCCGGCGCACGTAGCCGCGCGCGAGCTGGACACCCGCGAGATACAGCTCTCCCGATACACCGACGGGAACCGGCCGGAGCCGGCCGTCGAGGACGTAGGCCTGCACGTTCCATTCCGGGACACCGATCGGCACGATGTCGACCGAGCCGGTCGCCGGTGCCTGCCAATAGGTGGCGGATACGGCTGCTTCTGTGGGGCCGTACAGATTGTCGATGTCTGCCGAGCTGATCCGGCGGACGCCGTCGATCGTCTCGGGTGGCAGTGCTTCACCGATCACGAAGATATCGCGCAGTGTGCGGCATTCCGCGGCGTCGGCGTGAGCGGCGAACACCGTGAGCATCGACGGCACGAAGTCGGTGATCGTGACCTGTTCGCGCGCGATGACCTCGGACAGGTACGCGGGGTCGCGGTGGCCGTCCGGGGTGGCGATCACCAGTCGGGCACCCACGCTCAGCGGCATGAAGAAGCCCCACAGCGACACGTCGAACGTGGTGGCTGTCTTCTGGAAGTACACGTCGTCCGAGGTCATCTCGAACTCGTGCAGCATCCATTCCGTCTGGTTGACGATCGCGCGGTGTGTCACCGCGACGCCCTTCGGACGTCCTGTGGAGCCCGACGTGAAGATCGCGTAGGCGGTGTTGTCGGGACGCAGCGGGGCGATCCGATCCGCATCCGTGATCGGTGCGGACGAGGTGTCCGACAGGTCGAGCACATCGATGGCGATCGACCGGATGGCGAGGTCCGACGGCACCTCGAACTCGTCGCGGGCCGTCGTCACGATGCAGACCGGATCGGCCGTGTCGAGGATGTGTCGGACACGGTCGGCGGGATGGTCCGGATCGATCGGCACCCACGCACCACCGGCCCGGACGATCGCATACATGCCCACCATCAGGTCGAGAGACCGCCGGATGGCCAAGCCCACCAACGCGTCAGGACCGACACCCTGTGCGATCAGGTGTCGCGCGAGACGCGTGACACGAGCGTCGAACTCTGCGTAGGTGAGGGATTCACCCTCGTAGACGAGTGCGACGGCGCCCGGTGTGCGTGCCACCTGCGCGTCGAAGCGGTCGGTGAGCAATGTCGACGCGTCGAGTTCGTGCGCCGAATCGTTCCAGTCGTGGAGGATCCTGTCGAGTTCCTCAGCATCGAGGAGCTCGATGTCGCCCACCTGATCCTGGGGTTGCGCAGCGAGCGATTCGAGTGCGCGCACGAATCGGGCAACGAGCGTGGACACCTGGTCACGGTCGAAAAGAGCACGCTGGTAGCGCAGTTCGACTTCCATGCCTGTCTTGACGTGAACGAACAAGCTCAGCGGGTAGTGCGTTGCGTCGTGCGTACCGACACCCGTGACGGACATACCGTCGATCGACGAGGCCTGCTGGGCGAGACCTTCTTCGTCGAGCGGGTACGACTCGAACACCGTGAGGGTGTCGAAGGCGACCGCCGGGCCCGAGGCCCGCTGAATGTCGGTCAGGCCGAGGTGATGATGTTCGAGCAGCGCTGCCTGTTCGCTCTGCAGCCTGCCGAGGAACTCGGCGACGGGCTCGTCGGGGTCGAACGACACCCGTATCGGCAGGGTGTTGATGAACAGACCCACCATCGACTCGACGCCGGACAGGTCGGCGGGACGCCCGGAGACGGTCGCGCCGAACACCACATCGTCGCGGCCGGTGAGCCGACCGATCAGCACACCCCATGCGGCCTGCACAAGAGTGTTCACGGTGACGCCGAGGCGCGCGGCAGCGTCGCTGATCGCATTGAGACGCTGCGCGTCCAGCTCGATCTTGACGCGGTCGTCGCCCTGCTCACCCGGATGTCGGGGTGACTGCGGGGCGAGCAATGTCGGTTCGTCGAATCCGTCGAACACGTGCGACCAGGCCTCGCGCGAGGTATCCAGGTCGCGTGTGCCGACCCACTCGAGGAACGAGCGGTACGACCGGACACGCGGCAGCATCGACGTATCGCCGCGGGTTGCGTACAGGGCCATCAGATCCTGCATGAGCAGCGGCATCGACCAGCCGTCGACCAGCACGTGGTGCGTGGTCACGCCGAGCTGGTAGCGATCATCGCCGAGCGAGACGAGCACGAACCGCATGAGCGGCCCGGTGTCCATCACGAACCCGCGGGTCTCCTCGTCGCGCCAGAACGGGACGGTGACGGTCACGCCGGAGGCCGCGACCTCCGACGACATGTCGACCGTGCGCCACGGCACCTGCACCTCGTCGAGCACCAGCTGGACCGAATCGCCCTCGTTGTCGGTGACGAAGACCGTGCGCAGGTTCGCATGTCGATCGAGCAGTCCCTGGGCTGCTCGGTGAAGACGTTCCGCATCCACGGCACCTTCGAGGTCGAGCACGGCCTGCATCGTGTACACGTCGACGTCGTCGTCGCCGGTCATCAACGCGTGGAACAGCAGACCGGACTGCAGCGGCGAGAGCGGCCACACGTCGCCGAGCGCCGGGTACCGCGATTCCCACCGTTCGAGATCTGCCTGGGTCACGTTCACCAGCGGCACGTCGGACGGGGTGAGCCCGCCTGCACCGGGTGCGGAGGCGTGTCCGGCGAGGGCCTCGAGGGCTGCGCGCCAGTGCTGCGCGAATTCCTCGACGTCGTCCCGGTCGAGCAGGCCGGTGGGGAATGCGATTCCGGCACCGAGTTGCGGTCCGTCCGGCCCGTCGTTGACGATCGCGTTGATGTCGATCGCAGCGTTCGCGGGCATGTCGGCGTCGAGTGCAGCATCGACCTGGCCGAGGGCCTGTGTCGGTGCCCACCCGATCGCCGCCAACTCCTCCGGCACATCCGCAGCAGACACCCGCCCCAGATAGTTGAAACTGATCTGCGGCGACTTCACCAC
>NZ_JBHWWZ010000088.1:0-8496 GCF_042730275.1 Rhodococcus sp. NPDC060086 | reverse complement strand
GGCCGACACCATCGATGGTGTCGGCCCCCGCCGTCTTTTCCTCTACTCGACCTCGTACGTACCGGTCAGCAGGCCGCGTGCGATGGCGTGCCCGAAGACGTTGAAGCCGAGGAACGCCGGGCTCGATTCCAGGCCCACACCCTCGAGCAGTTCGACGTCGAGGGCATGCACGGCGACGATGTAGCGGTGATGGCCGTGCCCGGCGGGCGGTGCGGCACCGATGAATCCGAATGCGCCGCCATCGTGGCGCAGCGAGACCGCGCCGATCGGCAGTGCAGCCGAGTCCGTACTGCCGGCCCCGGACGGCAGGTCGGTGACGGTGGCCGGGATGTTCGCCACAGCCCAGTGCCAGAAGCCGGAGCCGGTCGGCGCGTCCGGGTCGAGCACGGTCACGACGAAGCTTTTCGTCTCCGCGGGGAATCCCGACCACGACAGCTGCGGTGAGACGTCGCCGCCGCCGGGGATGCCGAACGCGCCGCTGGCCTGTGGAAGCTTCCACGTGTCACCTTCGGCGAAGTCCTCGCTGGTCACCTGGAAGGTGGGCAGCTCGGGCAGGAACTTGTACGGGTCGTAATCGAAGGCCATACCGGTCCTTTCGGGTTGTGTTCGGTGATCGAGTTCGTGATCAGGAGTGCATGAGGAAGTGTTCCATGACGCGGGTGCCGAAGCGCAGTGCGTCGACGGGGACACGCTCGTCGACGCCGTGGAACAGTGCAGCGAAGTCGAGCTCCGGGGGGAGCTGCAGGGGCGCGAAGCCGAAGCAGCGGATTCCGAGCTTGGCGAATGCCTTGGCGTCGGTGCCTCCCGACAGCATGTACGGCACGGTGCGGCCGAGCGGGTCGTGGGCTTCGATGGCGGCGTTCATCGCGTCGACGAGGTCGCCGTCGAAGGTGGTCTCGTACGAGTCGAGGCTGGTGATCCATTCGCGGGTGACGTCGGGGCCGATCAGTTCGTCGACGGTGCGTTCGAACTCGGCGAGGCGTCCGGGCAGGATGCGGCAGTCGACGACGGCCTCTGCGGTCTGCGGGATCACGTTCGCCTTGTAGCCGGCGTTCAGCATCGTGGGGTTGGCGGTGTCGCGCAGCGTCGCACCGACGATCCGGGCGATCGACCCGAGTTTCGCAAGGGTGCCCTCGAGATCCGGGGAGGCGGGGTCGAAGTTCAGGCCGGTCTCTTCCCCCGCGGCAGCGAGGAATTCGGCGACCGAGTCGGGCACCACCAGCGGGAACGTGTGGGAGCCCAGCCGAGCGACGGCCTGCGCAAGGATGGTGACGGCGTTCTCCTCGTGGAGGAACGATCCGTGTCCGGCGCGGCCCTTCGCCGTGAGACGCATCCAGCCGAGACCCTTCTCTGCGGTCTCGACCAGGTAGAGACGGCGTTCGGTGCCGTCGGGACGCGGCACGGTCAACGAGAAGCCGCCCACCTCACCGACGGCCTCGGTGACGCCCTCGAACAGGTCGGGGCGGTGCGCGACGAGCCATTGGGAGCCGTAGGTACCGCCGGCCTCCTCGTCGGCGAGGAACGCGAAGACGAGATCGCGGGGCGGGACGATGCCCTCCGCTTTGAAGCGTCGGGCGACGGCGATCATCATCCCGACCATGTCCTTCATGTCGACCGCACCGCGACCCCAGACGTAGCCGTCCTCGACGGCTCCGGAGAACGGGTGCACGCTCCAATCGGCCGGTTCGGCGGGCACCACGTCGAGGTGCCCGTGCAGCATCAGCGCGCCGCGGTCGCGGTCGGCGCCCGGGAGCCGGGCGAAGAGGTTGCCGCGACCGGGGGCGCCGGATTCGACGTAGGTGGTCTCGTATCCGACCTCCTGGAGTTGGGACGCGACCCATTCGGCGCATTCCTTCTCACCGCGGGTGGTGGCGAGGTCGCCGGTGTTGGACGTATCGAAGCGGATGAGCCGGGACACGAGGTCGACGACCTCTGCTTCGGCTCTGGAGGGCTGGTGCGCATTCGATGTTGTGGCCATGCCTGCATGTCTACCATCGACGACGCCACGAATCACTGCAGGTGGGGGTAGCGATTTGGGAGCTGGGGCGTGGTGCGTTAATCTTTCACAGCGCCCGCCGGAGTGGGTGCGCGCTCGAGTCCGAGTGGCGGAATGGCAGACGCGCTAGCTTGAGGTGCTAGTGTCCTATTAACGGACGTGGGGGTTCAAGTCCCCCCTCGGACACTCTGAGTCGAGACAGACGTTGAAGGCCCCGAACCGATCAGGTTCGGGGCCTTCAACGTTGTCCGGCCGGTCGGTCGAGTGCTCTCGGCGCGGACACCGCGGCTCCGGTGACCACGGGGTAGGCGAATTGGGGAACGGCGCATCCATGCGCTACTGTTTTCGACAGCGCCCGCGGAAGCGGGAGCACACCGCGTGCCCGTATGGCACCGGTCCGAGTGGCGGAATGGCAGACGCGCTAGCTTGAGGTGCTAGTGTCCTATTAACGGACGTGGGGGTTCAAGTCCCCCCTCGGACACGCGAAATATCAAGGCCCCGAACCTGATTCAGGATCGGGGCCTTCTTCGTCGAGGGGATGTCGCTCAGTTGCGGCGCCCCTTGCGGAAGTAGCTGATCGGACCGATGAAGTTCACGGCGATGATCAGTGCCCACTTCAGCTTGTTTCCGTTGACCTTCTCTGCAGGGCGGGTCGCGAGATCCGCCCAGGCCGTCGCGGCGAGGGAGAGTTGGACGCTCGCGAGAACCAGCACGAGGGCTCGCTGCCACGGCGACAGATCGGCGAACTTCTTCTTGGCACGAGCCGGTGTGGTCGAGCTCATCATTCCTCCGAAGTGATCCTCAGGACATGAGCAGCGGGCCCTCCGCGCTCACCCGGTACCATAATCGGGCTTCAGTACACACCGGAAAAGGGCACATGGACCCCCACAGCGACACTGCAACGACACTCACCGACGCACTCGGATCCGAGCGGATAGATCCCGCCGACCTCGAAGTCTGCCTCCGCGTTCTCGATCTCGCCGGGGACCTCGCGGCCGATCATCCCGATGCGGTCACCGTGCAGCGCGCTGTCGGGCACATGTTCAAGAAGTTCAAGCGACTGCGCCGCATCGAGCGACGCGACCGCAAGGCCGCCGCCGACCGCGAGGTCCTCGAGTCGACCGCGACCGGCTCCCCCACCCGTATCGACGACGAGACCGCCGGGGTTCCGCTCACCTCGTCCGCACGGAACGCGAGCGCGGGCACGCTGCTGCGTCCGCGTGGCTGCTACGTCTGCAAGGACAAATACACCCAGGTGGACGCGTTCTACCACCAATTGTGCCCCGAGTGCGCTGCGGAGAATCACGCCAAACGTGACGCACGCACGGATCTGACGGGCCGGCGCGCGCTGCTCACCGGTGGCCGCGCCAAGATCGGCATGTACATCGCGCTGCGGCTGCTGCGCGACGGCGCGCACACGACGATCACCACCCGTTTCCCGAACGATGCGATCCGCCGCTTCAGCGCGATGGAGGACAGCGCCGACTGGATCCACCGCCTGCGTGTGGTCGGCATCGATCTACGCGACCCGGCGCAGGTCGTCGCTCTCGCCGACGAGGTCGCGGCGCAGGGCCCGCTGGACATTCTCATCAACAATGCGGCGCAGACCGTACGCCGCTCCCCCGGCGCCTATTCGGCGCTCGCCGAGGCCGAGTCCGCGGCCCTTCCCTCAGGTCCTCGTCCCGAGGTGCTCACGTTCGGCAAGCCGTCGGAGGCGCATCCCGCCGCACTCGCCGGCAGTCTCTCGGGTGGTGCATTGTCGCCGGAGTCCGTCTCGTCGCTGGCCATGGTGGCCGGGTCCGCAACCCCGGAGCGGATCGCCGCGGGCATCGCGATCGACGCCGGCGGACTGCTCCCCGACCTGGTGCACACCAACAGCTGGGTGCAGACCGTGGGTGAGGTCGAGCCGCTCGAGCTGCTCGAGGTGCAGTTGTGCAACTCGGTGGCGCCGTTCATCCTCGTCGACCGGTTGCGTCCGTCCATGGCCGCGTCACCCGCGCGCCGCAAGTACGTCGTCAATGTCTCGGCGATGGAAGGGCAGTTCGCGGGCCGCCGATACAAGGGGCCGGGACATCCGCACACGAACATGGCGAAGGCCGCGCTCAACATGCTCACGCGCACGAGCGCCGAAGAGATGCTCGGCGACGGCATTCTCATGACCGCCGTCGACACGGGGTGGATCACCGACGAGCGACCTCACCACACCAAGATCCGGTTGGCCGAGGAGGGCTTCCACGCGCCCCTCGACCTGGTCGACGGCGCGGCGCGGGTGTACGACCCGATCGTGCAGGGCGAGGCGGGCGTGGATCTCTACGGGTGCTTCCTCAAGGACTACGCGTCTGCGCCCTGGTGACGGCCCGCCCGGTGAGATCCGACCGACAGGACTCCGACGGCAGAGACCATTTCCACAGGGGTCCGATGCCCGATTCACCCGTGCGGGCCGCGATACTGGTACACAGTCGACCCACCGTTCCACTGCGCCTAGGAGCATCATGACTGTCGCCGTCGTCCATGCCGACACCCCCGAAGGCCGCGCCGCCCTGCGTGCAGGCGCCCGCGAGGCCGCCGACCGCGGGCAGAAGCTGGTCGTGCTGGCGCCCCTCGACGATCCCGCAGAGAGCGACACGGTAGGCGCGGAGGTCCTCGGAGTCCTCGGTGAGGGCGACTGGGAGGTCCTCACCGAGGTGCACGACGGCGATTCGGTCGGAACGCTGATCGAGTTGCTCGCGCGAAGCGGCGCCGACCGGGCCGTGGTGGGTAGCCGCGGCCGGACCGCGACCGGCAAGTTCCTCCTCGAGCGTGGGCTGCAGCGCGTGATCATCGAAGCAGCGGTTCCCGTGCTCGTCGTGAAGGACGAGTAACCGGCCTACTCTGGTCCTATGGCTTACCGGCTGCTCGCCGACGCGACCGCGTTCGCCCATCTGCTGTTCGTGCTCTACGTCGCGTTCGGCGGGTTCCTCACGTGGCGGTGGCCCCGCACGATCGTCACGCATGTACTCGCCGTGGTGTGGGGCGCCGCGTCGGTGATCATCGGTTTCGACTGCCCGCTGACGTCTGCGGAGAACTGGGCTCGGACCCGGGCCGGTGAGTCGGGGCTGCCGCCGGGCGGATTCATCGAGCACTATCTCACCGGTGTGATCTATCCCGAATCGGCGCTCGGATCGGTGCGCGCCGCTGTCGTCGTGTGTGTCGTGGTGTCGTGGACGGTGCTGTGGACTCGTCACCGACACTCCCGTGTGAGAACGGTCGCACCGCGACTTACTCGCCAGTAGGGTGGGCGGCATGACTGCCTCACGCCATCTCGACGTCGTCGTCTACGGCGCCACCGGCTTCGTCGGCCGCCTCACCGCGGAGTACCTCGCCCGCCACCTGCCGTCCGGCCTGACGGTCGGTCTCGCCGGTCGCTCCCGCGACAAGCTGGACTCCGTACGCTCGTCGCTTCCTCCCGCTGCCGCCGAGTGGCCGTTGATCATCGCGAATGCCGACGACCCCGACTCCCTCGCCGCGATGGCGTCCGAGACCCGCGTGGTCATCACGACGGTCGGCCCGTACGCCCGGTACGGCGTTCCGCTGGTCCAGGCGTGCGCCGAGGCGGGCACCGATTACGTGGACCTGACCGGTGAGGTCCTGTTCCAACGCGAGAGCATCGACCGGTTCGACGAGGTCGCCCACCGCACCGGCGCCCGCATCGTGCACGCGTGCGGGTTCGATTCGGTTCCTTCCGATCTCGGTGTGCATGCCCTGCGTCGCGCTGCGGAGGCCGACAACGCCGGCGCCCTGACCGACACCACATTCATCCTGACGTCGTTCAGTGGTGGCATCAGCGGCGGCACGATCGATTCCCTGCGCAACCAGATCGACGTGGTCCGCACCGATCGCACGGCCCGGAAGATCGCGGCGAGTCCCTATTCGTTGTCGCCCGACCGGGACCGGGAACCCGATCACGGCAGGCAGAGCGATGTCGCGCTGGTCGACGGCAAGACGATCGCTCCCGAGGTGACCGGATGGAAGGCGCCGTTCGCGATGGCATCGGTCAACACCCGGGTGGTGCGGCGCAGCAGCGCCCTCACGGACGGCACCTACGGACCGCGGTTCCGGTATCGGGAGGTGATGAGCGTCGGGTCGTCGGTGGCATCCCCGGTGATCGCCGGGGCTGTCGCGGCAGGACTGGGCGCCTTGGTGGCGGGCCTGTCGTTCCGTCCGACCCGGTACCTGCTCGACAAACTGTTGCCCGCACCCGGCGAGGGCCCGTCGGAGAAGACCCGAGAGCAGGGCCATTTCACGGCCGATCTGTACACCACCACCGAGACCGGTGCCCGCTACACGGCGCGATTCGCGGCGAAGGGCGACCCCGGATACAAGGCGACCGCGGTGATGTTGGGCGAATCCGCGCTGTCGTTGGCAGTCGGGGGCTCTGCACTCCATGCGGGTGGCGGGGTACTCACTCCTGCGGTGGCGTTCGGTGATGTGCTGACCGAGAGGCTGCGCGCAGCGGGCTTCGAGATCTCGACGCGCCGCCTGCCCTGAATCTTCGCGCCATCTTCGCGCCATCTTCGCGCCGACGTGCATCCGTCGTCGGCGACGGGCTATGCTCGATCGGTCGCCTGTCCGGCGACCGAAGTGGTTCGACGAAAGAATTGGGACATCATGCACGCGACGAGCATCGAGACGGCTCCTGCCGCTCGGCTTGCGCTGATGGCGTTCTGGCCTACCCGTCGTGGCGCATGCTTCGACTGCGAGTGTTGTACCTGGATGTCCTTCTGAGCGGTGTCGCACCGCTCGTCGTGTTCGTCTAGGTTCCTTCCAGTCGCACGGAGCGTTGCATGCTCAATCTCCTTGTTTTCACGTTGGTCGGCGTCGGCGCCCAGTTGGTCGACGGTGCGCTCGGCATGGCATTCGGTGTCACTGCCACCACCTTGTTGATCTTCAGTGGCGTCGGCGCGGCCCACGCGAGCGCGGCGGTCCACCTGGCCGAGGTCGGTACCACCCTGGTGTCCGGTGCCGCGCACTGGCGGTTCCGCAACATCGACTGGAAGGTCGTGTTGCGACTCGGCGTTCCCGGTGCGATCGGCGCATTCCTCGGCGCCACCGTCCTCTCGGGCCTGTCCACGGAAGCGGCCGTACCGGTGACCGCGACGATCCTGCTGATCATCGGTGTGTATGTCGCGCTGCGCTTCTCGGTGCGCCCACCCGCCGTGGCGAACGCCCGTACCTCGCCGCACACCGCCAAGTTCCTCTCACCGCTCGGATTCTTCGGCGGTTTCGTCGACGCGAGCGGTGGCGGCGGCTGGGGCCCCATCACCACCAGCACGCTGCTCTCTCGCGGAAAGACCGCGCCGCGCACGGTGATCGGCTCGGTCAGTGCCTCGGAGTTCCTCGTCGCCGTCGCAGCCAGCATCGGCTTCCTGATCGGCCTGGGACGCGAATCGTTCGACAACCTGGTCATCGTGGCGGGGTTGGCGATCGGTGGTGCGCTCGCCGCTCCGGTGGCTGCATGGTTGGTCTCGCGCGTTCCCGCGACGCTGCTCGGGACCGCGGTCGGCGGTGTCATCGTCGTGACCAACCTGTACAAGTTGTTCGACACGTTCGAGGTGTCCAGCATGGTCGCCACGCTGCTCTACATGCTGCTCATCGCCGGGTGGATCACGCTGCTGGTCGTGTCGTGGAAGCGCTCGAATCTCACCCCGGCCGAGTCGTCGGGTGGTCTCGAAAAGCTCGAGGCCCCGACCCCCGCGGTCTTGCAGGAAGACCCGCAGGGCCAAAAAATCTAGCACGCCACGTGAACGGACAAAACACCCATACCAAGATCAGTGCGGGACACCACACCGGATAGCATTCGCCGCGTGAATCGACACCGTCTCGCGGCCCTCCCCGCACTCCTCGCCTGCGCACTCATCCTCGGCGCCTGCTCCTCCGACGACGCTTCGTCCTCATCCGACAGCGACAGCGCCTCACAGACCGCCGACGCTTCGTTCTCCGACGGAGACGTCAGCGTCGAGACACTCGACGCCGACCTCCTCGCCAAGTTCACGAGCTGCGACGACGTCGCACCCGCCGTGGAGCAGTACATCGAAGGGCTCGACGCCGATCCGAACAACGGCTCGAGCGACTACGGCGTGTACTGCACCTGGACTACACCCGAAGCTGCCACGAGCCTCGACGACATCCGCACGGTCGAGGTCATGATCGAGACCGGGAACGGCGCCGTGTCCGACCCCGCCGTGCTCGGCACTGCAGGACTCGACGTACTGTCCGACAGCGCCGTCGAGGCCGAGGGCGGCGTCGCGTACACCATGAACATGGGCACCGACGTTGCCGGCATCACCGTCACCACCGTCGAGTTCCCGGATGTGCGTGTCTCGGTCACCGGCGGGCAATGGGCCGAGTTCCCCAGCTTGGACGGGCCGGCTGCGGTCGGGGTCGCCACCGAGCTTCTCGGCCTCTGATCAAGAGGTCCCCTCTGCGACGACACGGGCGTGGTCATCACAGCTGTGATGCCC
>NZ_JBHWWZ010000087.1:0-10239 GCF_042730275.1 Rhodococcus sp. NPDC060086 | reverse complement strand
GTGATTGCCGAGTACGTGAGGTCTCAACGTGGCCCTGAGTGACGGTGATTCACCTCCACCGTGAACGATGGAGCACTCTCACCGAGATCGGTAGAACCGACCCAGCGTCTCGGCCTTGTGCTCGGCGAATCGGTCGTCGTCGATGCTCTGGCGAATGTCGTCGACGAGGCGCACCGTGTACCGCTCGTTGTGGATCGTGCACAACGTCGACGCGAGCATCTCCTTCGCCTTGAACAGGTGATGGAGATATGCCCGCGTGTAGTTCGCGCACGTGTAGCAGTCGCAGTGCTCATCGATCGGTGTGAAGTCGCGGCGGAAACGGCTCGTGTTGATGTTGAACCGTCCGTCGGGGGTGTAGATCGCGGCGTTGCGCGCGACCCGTGACGGGTTGACGCAGTCGAATGTGTCGGCACCGTGTTCGACGGCCACGAACATGTCGTCGGGCTCGCTGATTCCGAGCATGTGCCGCGGCTTGTGCTCCGGAAGTTCTTCGCTGCACCAGCGCACGATCGTGCCCAGATTCTGCTTCTCGAGCGCACCACCGATGCCGTAGCCGTCGAACCCCCGGCCCGTTTCGCCGCGGATCGATTCGAGACCGCGGCACGCCTGCCGTCGCAGATCCTCGTACTGCGCACCCTGCACGACACCGAACAGTGCCTGGTACGGGCGGTGGGTGCGCTGAGCGGTGAGCTTCTCGTGCTCGGCGATGCATCGCACTGCCCACGCCTGGGTGCGGCGCAGCGACTCCTCCTGATATCCACGGGTGTTCATCAGGGTGGTCAGCTCGTCGAACGCGAACATGATGTCGGCGCCGAGCTGATGCTGGATGCGCATCGACACCTCGGGTGTGAAGCGGTGCTTCGAGCCGTCGAGGTGCGATTTGAAGGTCACGCCGTCGTCGTCGACCTTCGCGAGCCGTTCCTTGCCCTTGGCGATGACGTCGTCGTTCTGGACGCCCACCGACTCCATGGCGAGGACCTTCTTGAATCCCACACCGAGCGACATGACCTGGAATCCGCCGCTGTCGGTGAAGGTCGGTCCCGGCCAGTTCATGAACTTGCCGAGTCCACCGGCCTCGTCGACGATGTCCGAGCCCGGCTGCAGATACAGGTGGTAGGCGTTCGCGAGTACCGCCTGTGCACCCAGATCGGCCACCGCCTCGGGCAGCACCGCCTTGACCGTCGCCTTCGTACCGACCGCCACGAACGCCGGCGTGCGAATGTCGCCGTGCGGGGTGTGGATGGTGCCTGTGCGCCCCAATCCGTTGTCGAGACGGGTCCCGATGGTGAAGAACGGGTCGTTCGGGGTGGGCACGGTGGTGTCGGTAGCGCTGGGGTCGGTCACGTCGTCATCCAATCATGATGGTCGTATGCCACGGCTGTCGTATGCCCACGGTCAAGGCCGCCGGACCGCGATCGCAAAGATGGCCACACCGGCCAGCGCCAACACCACACCGACGGCTGCCGGAGCGGTGTATCCGAAGCCTGCCGCGATGACGACACCGCCGATCCACGCCCCGAACGCATTCGCGAGGTTGAACGCCGCGTGGTGGAGCGACGCCGCGAGAGTCTGTGCGTCGTCGGCAACATCCATCAACCGGACCTGCAGGCCCGGCCCCACAGCGGCGCAGCCCGCGCCCAGCAAGAACACCAGCACCAATGCCGTGTACGGGTTGTGCACTGCGGCGATGAACACCGCCAACAGCACGGCGAGCGACGTCACGGTCATGAAGATTCCCGGCACCAAGGCACGATCGGCGAGCCTGCCGCCGACGAAGTTTCCGACGACCATGCCGATCCCGAACAGCATCAACGCGACCGGAACCAGCGACTTCGACAATCCGGCGAGGTCGGTCAGGGTGGTGCTGATGTACGTGTAGACCGCGAACACACCGCCGAATCCGATGACCGCCACCGCGAGCGTCAGCCACACCTGCTTGCGCCTCAGAGCGCCGAGTTCGATCCGCACGCTGGTGATGGGGATCGACAGGGACGGCACCCACGCGACGATCGCGGCGACGGTCACCACACCGATCGCTGCGACCAGGACGAATGCAGAACGCCAGCCCAGCGCCATTCCCAGCCACGATGCCGCGGGCACCCCGACGACGTTGGCCACCGACAACCCCATCATCACCAGCGACACCGCCCGAGCACGCTGACCCGGCCCCGCGAGATGCGCAGCCACGAGCGCCGCGACACCGAAGTACGCGCCGTGTGGCAGCCCGGCGAGGAACCGCGACGCGATGAGAAGCTCGTAGTTCGGTGCCAGCACGGTCGCCGCGTTGCCGAGGGTGAATGCCACCATGAGTGCGATCAGCAACGTTTTGCGCGGTAGCTTCGCGCCGATCACTGCGATCAGCGGCGCTCCGACGACGACACCGGCCGCATACGCCGACACCACGTGCCCGGCGGTGGGTTCGGAGATGCCGAGCCCGGAGGCGATGTCGGGCAGCAGCCCCATCGCCACGAATTCGGTCGTTCCGATGCCGAACCCGCCGAGCGCGAGCGCCCACATCACCAGCGCACGCCCCGGATACGCGGTGGTCGCGCTGTCGGCCTCGACGGAGGTTGTGGGCGCAGGATCGAGTGGACGGTCGGAAGCCGTGGTGGTCATGCGGGTGGAACCTTCGATTGAGCGAGTGACAGAAACCGCCCGTCCGCGGACCGGGCAAGCTTCCATTGTCCTGCGCCTGGGCCCCGACGACGATTCGAGACGGCGTGAGTTACGCCATGCGGTGCACCATCGATCCGGGCACTACCAATCCGCGCCGGCTCGCTCCGAGGTGAGCAGCCGGAGCGTGCCGTCGTCGATCCGATACCGGCTCATCGTCGACAGCGACGGCGCGTACACGTGGACACTGACGGCGGCGGTGTCCGACTCGTTCGTCACCTCGTGGATGTGGTGGGCACCGAAACCACCCACCTCACCGGATCGAATTTCGTTCCGCGACAACGACACCTGAGATCCGGACAGGATCGCGCCGGCCGGCGCGTGCACCGTGGTCTCGGTGAGCACCCCCTGTGCCACCGCGAAGGCACCCGCGCTGCCGCCATGATCGTGGATCTCGGTCCGCTGACCGGGGAGCCAGGTGAGCAACCACACCTCGCGATCGTCGGCGACGGTCAGCCGGGTGTACCAGCGCTCCTGCTCGTCGAATCGAACGACCGGTAGCCATCGGTCGGGATCACGTGCGATCTGCAGCGCAAGGGAGGTGAGATCGAGGTCGGCACGGATGGGCAGGTCTGGCTGAGTGAGCATTGCGAACTTCCCGAAATCGGGGCACAGATGTGCCCGGGCGGAGCAGAGGTAGAGGGCGATTTCAGTGACAACAGTGCAGACGCGCGTCGTCGGCACGGGCCGAGGCCGTGCGGAGACCGCGATCCTGCGCAGTGGTCGGAATGTTCACGACGACCATGTCACCCGCTTCGGAACCGCAGGTCAAGAGTTCGGATCAACGCAATTCGAAAAGAATCGTGCCGGGTTGCCTGTGCACAATCGCACCCCGGCGGAACCACCGAGTGCGAGAGGTGCAGCGTAGGGGCGATCGGACCCGAGCAAGACCCGATCCTCGCCCAGGTGGGCCATCACCGTTGCAACAACCTCACGCCCGTACGACGACGTCTCCACGTACACACCCGGCGCGGGCACTCCGGCGGGCCCGCCGCGGGCGGCCATCCGATCGGCGTGCAGCGGGGCCAGGCCCGCGAGCATGGCGAACAGCACCCGCAGCCTCGGGAATCGGCGCGCGCCGAACTCGTGCCAGCCGAACCACGCGGTGTGCATCTGGCCGACGTACGTCACCATCGCCGGCCACCACGAGGGCGCACCGGGCGCCGCCGCCGGACCCGGGTGAACGAACAGCGGCGCGCCCGCACGCTCGAGTTCCGCGAGTAACGGCGCGCACCGATCGAGTCCCGCCGGATCGGCCAGCGCGGTGGCCGGTAGCTGCAGGCCGACGCACCCGGCCGCGAGCACGTCGCGCAGCATCCGAGGGTCGGGCTCGGCTGTATTCGCGGCCGCCCACACCCCGAACGGGGCCGGTAGCGCCAGCGCACCTTCGTGGTAGGCGTCGAGCAGCGGGCCGGACTCGTCCACGGGAAGTGTCTCGATTCCGAGCGCGCTCGACATCGACACCAGGGCCAGGTCGATTCCGTCCTGGACCGCAAGGGCCGCCCTCGCGCGGACCGAATGATCGGCCGGATCGACCTGATACGGCGGCTCGCCGGAAAGATGCAGTGTCCAGCCGTCGAGCCGGGGCGGGTCGCTGCGGTCGCGGAGGGCGTCGACGAACGACGAGGGCCACAGGTGCTGATGCACGTCGACGCGGGAGCGGCGCTTCATGGTGTCCAGCGTTGTCTCCCCTGTTGTGTCGAGTCAACCGTTCAGGTCAGGACGGGCGTCTCGACTCGCGCCGACCTCCGAGCATCGAGTCGCCGGGCCACGAACTTGCCCACCTCATCGACCCACAGCACAGTCGACCCGACCGCGACGGCGAGCGCCCACTGCTGTGACGTGAGCGAGGTGGTGTCGAAAAATCCCTGAAGCACACTCATCTGCACCACGCAGATCTGCAGCACGATAACGGCGACGATTGCGATCCAGATCGTGTGATTGGTCAAGGTCCGCATCGAGAACACCGAACCGAGATTCGACCGCACGTTGAACAGATTGAACACCTGATAGAACACGAAGGTCGTGAAGGCGAGTGTCGTCGCGAACAACGGATCGGATGCGCTGTCGGGGAACAGTTCCGGGCCGTAGTGCAGGACCGCGATCGTGCCGGCCGTCATCAGCACACCGAGTCCGAGGATTCGCTGCACGCGATCCCTGGTGAGCAGCGCTTCCTTCACCGGTCGCGGTGGCCGTTTCATGGCGTCCGGTTCGGTGGGGTCCACACCGAGCGCGAGCGCGGGTGGTCCGTCCATGATGATGTTCACCCACAGGATCTGCAACGCGGTGAACGGCGCCCCGCCCGCCAGGCCGAGCACACCGGCGGTGAGGAAGATCAGCACGAATCCCCATGCGGTGGTGAGCTGGAACTTCACGAACTTGACGATGTTGTCGTAGATGCCGCGTCCCTCGGACACCGCCGCGACGATGGTCGCGAAGTTGTCGTCGGTGAGGATCATGTTCGCGGCGCCCTTGGAGACATCGGTTCCGGTGATGCCCATGGCGACGCCGATGTCGGACTGCTCGAGCGCGGGCGCGTCATTGACTCCGTCGCCGGTCATCGCGACGATCTGTCCGTCGGCCTGCAATGCTTTGACGAACCGGATCTTGTGCTCGGGTGCCACGCGGGCGAGGACACCGAATCGTGCTGCCTGATCGCGTAGTTCGTCGTCGGAGAGAGTGTCGAGGTCAGCGCCCGCCGCTGCTGTGCCCTGGATCCCAAGTTCGCTCGCGATGGCCGACGCGGTGACGAGGTGATCCCCCGTGATCATGTGCACCGCTATACCGGCGCCGTGCGCCACGTCGATGGCATCCTTCGCCTCGGGTCGCGGAGGGTCGACTATGCCCACGATCGCGTAGACGGTCAGATCGGACACCGCGCTCTGCAGGGCGTCCGCGTCGCCCCGCGGTACCGCGTCGAGCGCGCGACCGGCAATCATGAGGGTGCGCAGGCCCTCCGACGCGAGGTCGTCGACCGTGTGACGGATCCGGGCGCGAGTGGCGTCGTCGAGCGGCACCGTGCCGTCGGCACCGGATGTCGACGACGCTCGTTCGAGCAGCACACCCGGCGCACCCTTCGCGAAGCACCGATAGCCGCCGTCCGGGTGGGCGTGAAAGGTGGCCATGTACTTGTAGTCCGAGTCGAACGGCACTTCCTCGATCCGGGCGAGGGCAGTACGGCTGCCCTCGACGTCGATGCCGCCCTTCTCTGCCAGCACCACGAGGGCGCCTTCGGTGGGGTCGCCGACGAGGGCTCCGTCGCGCACGGTCGCGTCGTTGCACATGGCCATGCCCAGGAGGGCATCGGTGAGGTCGGGCGCGGGCATGCCGTCGCCGACGAGGATCTTGCCGTCCGTTCCATAACCCGTGCCGGTGACACGGAAGTTGCGCCCGTGCACCAGGAGCCGTTGCACCGTCATCTCGTTGAGGGTCAAGGTGCCGGTCTTGTCGGTAGCGATGTGGGTGGTGCTGCCGAGCGTTTCGACGGCCGCGAGCTGTTTGACGATGGCGCCGCGCGCCGCGAGCCGGGACGCTCCCATGGCCAGGGTGAACGCAACGACCGCGGTGAGACCTTCGGGAATGGTCGCGACCGCCAGCGACACTGCGGTGACGAGCAGTTCGGACCACGTCTGCCCGCGTAGCAGACCGAGAACGAACACCAGTGCGACCGTGACGATCGCGACGATCGTAAGAGTTTGCGCGAGTTGACCGATGCGCCGCTGCAGCGGCGTCTGCTCGACGCCGGCCGCGCCGAGGAGCGCGGCGATCGCACCCATCTCGGTGCGCATACCGGTGTCGGTGACCACCATCGACGCACGTCCGCGGGTCACCTCGGTGTTCATGAACAGCATGTCGTGGCGGTCGCCGAGGGGGGCCTGCGGGTCGTCGACAGCATCGACGGTCTTGTCGACGGGCTGTGACTCACCGGTGAGCGCGGCTTCCGCGACCTGGAGTCGTACGGCAGCGACGAGGCGGCCGTCGGCAGGCACCGAGTCGCCTGCTTCGAGCTGCACGATGTCGCCGGGAACGAGGTCGGCTCGGGCCAGTTCGACACCGCGACCGTCGCGCAGGACCCGCGTGGTCGACACGGACATCTGTTTCAGCGCCTGCAGACTGTTCTCGGCGCGGGCTTCCTGCACGTAGTTCAGAACGGTATTGAGGGCGATCACCGCGAAGATGACCACGGGTGTTTCCCACTCCCGCGACACGGTCGCGCTGACGACCGCGGCGACGACGAGGACGAGGGTCATCCTGTCGGCGAGCAGCGACAGCACCTTCCGCCACGCGGGGATGCTCTTGACCTCGTCGAGCACGTTGGGTCCGTGCTCCGCGCGGCGTCGCTCCACTTCGCCTGCGGTCAATCCTCGATCCGGGGCCACGTCGAAGGCCTCCGCGACGTCGTCTGCGGGTCGGGTGTGCCACCTCGACACAGTCTCGGCTGACATCGATACTCCGATCCACGTGCGCGGGCGGGTCGTTCTCACCGTAACTGCAGGTGGTACTCCTGCGCCGGGCGTACGTTCATGATGTGGTGTACGGGACGGTATCGAGCTCGAGGAGGCACGCCCGTGAGTGAAACCCCGAATGCAGGAAAAACTGTCACGATCCTGACCGACGAACAGTCCTGGAAACTTCTTGCGACCCGACAGGTGGGCAGACTGGTCACCGTCACGGACGGGCGCCCCGAGATCTACCCCGTCAACTACGTCGCAGACGCCGGCAAGGTGTACTTCCGTACCGGCGAGGGCAGCAAGCTCTCCGAATTGGCCGTCCATCCCGGTGTGGCGTTCGAAGTCGACCACGTCCAGGACGACACCGCGTGGAGTGTCGTGGTGCACGGAAATGCACGCATCCTCCGTAGCTTCGACGACGCGGCGCGGATCGACGCGCTCGGGCTGACGCCCTGGGTTCCGACACCGAAGTACAACTACGTCGAAGTCGCGGCCACCGAGGTCACCGGTTTCCGATACACCCTGGTCAAAAGCTGACACTGCGGTGACCTCGGCGCAGTCGCATCGGCTGCTCATGCGATTCATGTGGTTGTCGGTCGCGGCCGCGCTGGCGACGATGGCCCTCAAATCACTCGCTGCGTGGTTGACAGGATCGGTGGGCCTGTTTTCCGATGCCCTGGAGTCCGGCGTCAACCTGGTTGCTGCGATCGTGGGGCTGCTCGCGTTGCGCTTGGCCGCGAAACCTGCCGACTTCAACCATGATTTCGGCCACGGCAAGGCCGAGTATCTGTCGGCTGCCGTCGAGGGCACGATGATCTTCGCGGCCGCGACCGCGATCTTGTGGACGTCGATCGACCGACTGCTGTCGCCTCGGCCGGTCGAGGAGGCCGGTCTCGGTCTCGCGCTCTCGGCCGGGTCGTCCGTGATCAACCTCGCGGTCGGACTCGTGCTGATCCGCGAAGGCAGGAAGCACCGGTCGATCACGCTGGTCGCCGATGGCAGACACCTGCTCACCGACGTGTGGACGTCGGTCGGGGTACTGGCCGGTGTCGCGCTGGTCGCGGTGTCGGGATGGGACGTGCTCGATCCGATCGTGGCGATCGTAGTGGCACTGAACATCCTGCGCATCGGATACGGACTGGTGAAACAGTCGGTCGTGGGCATGCTCGATGCCGCGCTCCCCGCCGACGATGTCGCCGTGGTGAACGCGGTGCTCGACCGTTATCGGGCGTCGGGGCCGGTGCAGTTCCTGCCGCCGCGCACGCGCGAGTCCGGGCGCCAGCGGTTCGTGTATCTGACGGTGCGCGCTCCGGGCGATTGGTCGGTGCGTACCGGGCACGATCTGCTCGACCGGCTCGAGGCCGACCTTCGGGACGCGCTGCCGGGGGTGACGGTGTTCACCCACCTCGAGCCCCTTGGCTACCGGAAGCCCGGCACTGCTCCGCGCGCGTAGCGCGAGCGTCAGGAGGACACAACGAGCCCTGCACCGAGCCCGAACATGAGTACCGCGACACCACCGTCGAGGATCCGCCAGGACCCCGGCTTGGCGAACCAGTTGCGCAGATAACGCGCCCCGTATCCGAGCGCGACGAACCACACGGCGCTCGCAGTGATGGCGCCCGCACCGAACCACCAGCGACCCGGGTTCCCGTAATGGTTGGCGACCGATCCGAGCATGAGCACGGTGTCGAGGTAGGTGTGGGGATTGAGCCAGGTCAATGCCAGACAGGTCAGGAGCGCTGCGCCGATGGTGACGGCTCCGCCGGGCGCCGCGGACAACGCCGACGGACGCAGTGCCCGACGCGCTGCGAGAAGCCCGTATCCGATGAGGAAAGCAGCTCCCGCCCAACGGATCACATCGATGACGCCGGGCGCGTGGTCGAGGATCGTCGCAATTCCTGCGATACCCGCCGTGATGAGGAGCGCATCGGAGATCGCGCACACAGCGATCACGGGCAGCACGTGTCGTCGCGCGATGGCCATGCGCAGAACGAAGGCGTTCTGCGCGCCGATCGCGACGATGAGCGACAGACCTGTGACGAAGCCGGCGGCGAGGAGTGACATGCGCTCCACGCTAGGAATCCGAAGTACATAAGAAAAGTTGATTTCTCTAACTCTGCATTAGAGTTGCTTAATATGGATGTCGACTTCTCCCAATTGCGGACTTTCGCAGCGGTCCTCGACGAAGGCACATTCGACGGCGCCGCCGCTGTCCTGCGCATCACGCCGTCGGCGGTGAGCCAGCGCATCAAGGCACTCGAACAACATGTGGGCCGGGTCCTGCTGCGCCGCACCCGCCCGGTGTCGGCCACTCCGTCCGGTGAAGTGGTGATGCGTCTCGCGCGACAGGTCGCGCGCCTGGAGGACGACGCCTCCGACGAACTCGGTCTCACTGCCGACGAACGCACGTACGTGACGATTCCCCTGGTCGTCAACGCGGATTCGATGTCCACGTGGATGCTGCGCGCACTCGCACGCATGCCCGTCCGTCACCGGGCACTGTTCGAGCTGCATCGCGAGGACGAATACCATTCCACCGCATTGCTTCGCGACGGCACCGCGATGGCCGCAGTCACCTCGGTACCCGAACCCGTGCAGGGCTGCACCTCCGAGAAACTCGGATCCATGCGTTATCACGCGATGGCCAGCGCCGACTTCTCCGAAAGATGGTTCCCCGACGGTATGACCGCCGAAGCGATCCGTGAGGCTCCGATGCTCACCTTCGACCGCAAGGACGACATGCAGGATCGATTCCTGCGCAAGCGAACCCGTCGTCGCATGGCAGTTCCGCGGAACTATGTTCCCGGCGCACTCGAATTCGTCGATGCCGCCCGTCTCGGACTCGGCTGGGGGATGCTGCCCGACGCGATGCTCACCGACACCACCGATCTCGTGCACCTCGCCCCCGACGACCCCTTCGACGTCCCGCTGCACTGGCAGCGCTGGCGCCTCGACTCCCCCGTGCTCGACGCACTCACCGCGGCCGTGCGTCGTACAGCCCGGGAAGTATTGCGGGAGCCTTGACTTCCTCCCCCGCGTGAACACGAAGGATTCCTACGCAGCCTCACCATCCGGCAAGATCTGTTCAGCGGGTTCCTGCTTCACCGGGTCCGCG
>NZ_JBHWWZ010000086.1:0-10379 GCF_042730275.1 Rhodococcus sp. NPDC060086 | reverse complement strand
GGAGGTGGTTACGGGACCTGCTGCCGCGATTCCTGCTGCATAGTCAGGACAGGAGAAGAGATCACCGTCCTACACCACCTTCTGGGGCTTGACCGTCTCTACCGCCGCTACGCCGAACCCTGCGAGAGCAGTCCCAAGGCGGGAGTAGTAACGAGGACTTCGCGGCTTGACGGAGTCGTTGAGGAGAGCGCCATTGAGACCTGCAATGATCACCCGCACCCATGCCGGCCCGAGGCTTCTGGTGCTGCCTTTGTCGCCGGAAGAATCTCATCGTTACTCACGCCGCTCCCTCATTCATGCCGATTTGCTTCTTTCGAACCCCGACAGTGGCACGGTGATCTCAGCTCTGGAATCGAGTCCGCAGGTCACAGCATTCCCCGTCGACAGCTCGCAGAATGAGCTGCCCTTCTTCCCGCCCCCTCAACAGGGGCAAAGGGGTACGCCGTTGACAACTCGAGGCTGCCCGGAACGACAACAGACTGATCACCGGTGAGGACCTGAATCGCTGTATCACGAAGTACTCGGAGAAAATCCGGCTGGCGCGGCAGCTGGTCTACTCCGTCATCACCTCGGAAGCATCGAGAGATGGATGGATCGGCGACGTCGACTTCAGCCAAGACCTCTACACGATCGCATCGGTGGCAATCCAGGCATCGACAACCCAGCATCTGCTCGACGAAATGGACTCGCTTCCCGATCGCACGGTCGAGGACAATATGGCCATGGAGGAGGGAGATCGGCTTCTCCATCGACTGGATGCCGAGATCGCCGAACATATCTCGCTTCTACACAAGGCTGCGGACGGTACACACTCCATCGACGACGCACTCGATCTGCGGCGGAGGAACGCCATGATCGCAGATCGACGCGAGGAGCTGCGCATCATGCTGACCTCTGCTAGCCAGTCCGGCACGCCCGAGACCGAGCCAACGAGACGATCAACCGATCTGATCGAGTCCCGGGTAGCAGCGTTTCACGACGTACCGGAGGTCATCGCGAAGGCACGTAGTCGAGGATGACGAACACTGCCGGTGGATAGTTCTACGTCCACATACGGCTCGCGATGAAGGCCGGTGGCGGCGGACGATGAGTCGTCGTGTTCCGGTCGCTTCTGAAGCTTGGCGATCGTGCCCTGAGCCACCGGATGACATGTTCAGCTGGCGAGAGCCTCGGGACCGCCGTCGTTCTTTTCGCTGCTCGTCTGCTTCGACGCGATCGCCACGACACGAGCAGACGATGTACGGCCGAGTTTCTTGTCGATGGCGAGTTTGCCGCGTGCGGCGTTGATCTGTGCGTCAGTTGCCCTGGGTGCCGTGGTGGTCGTCATCGTGATCCTCCGCTTCGTTACTGCCAGTATTGCCCAGAGCGAGGACCTCATCAAGCACGGTGTCGGCGGCGAGGAGTTCGTCACGGCCGGCGAGGGAGCTGGTGATCATTGCCCGGACGAGCTGGACACCGACGTTGGACCGGTGCGGGTTGTTGATGTCGAGGGCGAGTTCGGTGGCGTACTGGAACCGCCGCCACCATTCTTCTCGTCGGGCCTGCAGCTCGCGTTGTTCGGTGGCGCGGGTGTTGGCTCGCCACACTAGAAAGGCGCTGGTTCCTGCCGCGATCAGCGTCAAGATACTGAGAATGATCTGGAGGGTCGGCACCGCGCCAGTATTGCATCGGTGACCGGCCCGTCGTGGGGCCGCGTCCCCGAGTGCCAGTGCAGCAACTTGCCCGGCATCACGCGGGTCGAACTTCGTTGTCTCGAGCTCGATGACCACGTAACGCAACTGCTCGACGCGGAAGAGCAGCAGGTCGAGATAGTAGTCGTCCCCGTCGACGTCGAAATGCACCTGGCGGCCGACGAATGCGAATCCCCGGCTCAGCTCGCACAGCGTATCGATGATCCGCGCGACCAGACGGTCCTCGAGTTCCCGCTCGCTCGCATCGCTGTCGATCGCAAGGAATTCCAGCGCGAACGGATCCTGGGCGGCGTACCACTCACTAGATCTTGGTCGTCGAGCTTGTCGAAAAGTTCGGCGATGTGACCCCACTGCAATTGTCCAACGGGTCGTTGGACAATTGCTGCCTCCTCGGGCCATGCCTCGGCGAAGCGACGCATGCAGAACCGGACACCGCGCACTGCGCGCGGGAGCCGTCAGCGCAGCGTAACGACCGAGTTCAGCCACGCGATGTCTCGGTCGAGCTGTCTGTCGGATTCGTGAGGAGCTGTTTGTGGGCATCGAGGTCGCGTCGCAGTACTCCATCGCCGTGGTCGACGAGCAGCCAACTCGAGTGGCTGTCTGGCACGTCGACGTCAGTGGCGACATTCCTGCGGGTATGTCACGCCTGACGGGTGCCTGGGTTGTCGACGCCTCCGACACCGAAACACTTACTACTCTGCTCACCGACCGCTATGTTGCACGCTGCGATCCTGCGTCCGCGCACTCGGTTGTAGAACAATTCTCGATCAGTGGACGAATTGAGCTGGAAGCCACCATCGGTGCCGTTCGCACCGAGATCCAGGAATTGGACCGACTCTTCACCGAGCATGTTGCCTCGGTGAAAGGAAAACTCGTCCGGCCGGTTTGGCCCGATGTTCCCGACCCGCGTGCTGTCGTACTGCGACCGGTGAGTGCACCTGACGAGCCACGACGCGAAGGCGCTGACGCGCTGGATCTGGCACGCGGCATCCGCGACCTCGCAGATACTTGGGCTCAGATCGAAGCGCTCCGTACCGCTCGTCCTTTCCTCGCTGAGTCGGCAGGAAAAGCTATGCGGCCGCTTCCCTTGGAGGTTTCGTGACACCGACGTGGGAACAGGTTCGAGGCGCGAACTACGGCACGATGGGGCGCACTGTCCGCGGAACTGTCCACCGGCCGGACGGATCGTGGAGCCGCGTATGGCATGCACCTGAGGAGACCTGGCGCTACGAGAACGAGTCCGGTGAGCCCACGTTCATCGAGAACACCACCGACAGATGGTTCCGCGACGGGAACGGCACGATGGTGCACTCCGCCAAGTCTCCCCACACCCTCCATGCAACCGTGGGTATTGCTTCACCGTCCCTTCTTCTGCGCGCCTACGAAATGTTCCCTCCCTCAGGATCGCTCGGGGTCGACAACCAACGATTCGTCACGCCGAGTGCGCCCAAGGCGGTCCGAGTTCGCGGTCGCGACGGCTGGGAGCTGAGAGCCCTCGACCCACGCGCGAACGAAACGATCACGTACGTGTTCGACGCGGAACTCGGTATCGCACTGCGGTGGCAGCGCGGCGAAGACTGGATGGAACTCGAAAACCCCAGCCTCGATGAACTATTCGAGTCCGCATTGTTCACATGGACAGGACTGTCACGCCCGGCCGAGGACGATACTGCGAAATACCAGCGCGAGCACGAGGAGCGTCAGCGCGCTCTGGCCAGTATTCCGCAGGCGCTCCCGACATGGCTGCCGATGACAACGAACGTGCAGTCTCAATCCGGCGATGCCCGCACCGGGGAATTGAGCGTGTCGATCAGCGGGTATGCGCCGCAGTTCACGCTGCGCCGGTGGGTGAGCGCGATCGGTGAACCGAAAGCCGAATGGCCGAACGACTCGACGCCGGAACGCTACCGCCGGTCCATCGGCGACTGGACATACGAGATCCGCAGCCACCAGGAGATCGATCGGGACGACTGTGCTCGGATCGTGGATTCGATCGTTCCGGTCGACCCACCCGATCGCGACCCCACTGAGATCATCGCCGAACTCGCTGCAGAAGAGCACGATCGCCGCGAAGCGGAGATGCTCGCCACGCTCGGAACAGGCCGAGTTCTCACCGACCATCTCGAAGACGAGTCACTGCTCATCCGCACCGACTTCACCGACGACGCGGCCTGGCGAGACATTGCAGTCGCGGCTATGGCTCCGATCCCGCAGGGAGACGGCACCGAATTCGCTGCCTACCTCACTTGCATCGACAATCCGCAGTACGACGGGCTGACCGTCGATGGGCTTCTCGACGCACTGGGCGAATCCCACACGTACTACGCGTTTCTCGTCGACACCGAGACGGTGACGAACCCTGAAATGCCCATCGTCGCCGTCTATACCGGGCCCGACGAACCGGAAGTGCCTCGCGGAAGAACTTTCCGCGTCATTCCTTCCGAGATGTGGGGTGTGGAGAACAACCTGTCGATCTCGAACATGGATTTCGAATCGTTCGCAGACAGTGCCGACGAGGACGGGGTGTTTCGGGTTTTCCCGGAGCCGGTGCGTCCCGTCGAGGAGGTGACCACCCGCGAGATCGCGCAGTGGATCGCAGACCATGTCGGCACCGACGTGCTGCGGGAGTTCCATGCCCAGATCTCCGGCCGGAAGTATCGCTATCCCGTGTCGCTGTTCGAAGACGATCTGGCGGAGGTGCACGCTCGCACCCGCGACACCGAACACGGAGAGCATGCCGAAGTTCTCGGCTACGACGAGTTCCTGGACGCGACTGCGGCCGGAGGACCGGCGCTGCGCGGCACCGTACCGACGCGCAACGGCTACTGGATGTTCGTCCTCGACCGCGTCTCCCATCGACCGGTCGCGGCGTACCGCATCACGAACGCGCCCTACGTGCCCCCGGCGCCCCAGGACGGAGTGCGGCAACCGATGAGGTTCGAAGTGCCGTTCGTCTGCACTGAACCGACGTCTGTCTCGATGCTGACGGATGACGACGACCTGATCGACCGAGATGTTGTGCAGCGAGCTGTTCTGGCCGAAGCTGCACGGCTGCATCCCGACTGCGACATCACAGGCGGCGTACCTACCCTCCAGCGGATCCCACGTCTCGTGGGTTTCAATATCGGCTGTTACGTGCACATCGACGGCCGGCCGGTGTTCTATGTGTCCATCGTGACCGACGTCGATGACGAGTTCATCGTCCAGGAAGTTCCGCCGGAAGGGATGCGGGTGGTTGGACCGGGGGAGGCGTGACGATGCCTTCAGCGCTCCTCTCAGATCCTTCGATCTGAGGCCTTCGTGGTTCTGCCCACCCACAGTGGCACGCCACTTCTTGACCGGTCTCGGTTGAGACGTCGCCGGTGGGCTTCGTCTTCCAGCGGCGTCCAGCAGCATTCGGCTCCTTTTCGGCGTGCCACGTTTCTTCGAAAGTGCGCTTGAGATCGGAAAAATAGATATCAGGCAAATCCCTAGTCTGGTCTCCGGTCAAGGCGAGTTGTTTGCGCGAAAAATCCAGATAGGGCCGAAGGTCCAAGAGTGGGCAGAGTCGTTCGGTCTCGGCGGAGGCGTGTCTAAAGACTTAATTCGTAAATCACTGCACTGCAGCAATATTGTGACTTGAGCTGCATCCATTAGATGAACTGCCGCAATTGCATCAAATTGGTCAATGCAGACAAAATGGGTTATTTACGGTACTCGGACGTGTCGTTCTCCCTTCCGTGGGCGAAGTCATAACGAGTTATTCATTTTCCCTGTAACAACCGGCTCCGCAATTGCCATATCTCAGATGGCATGCCTGCCCGATTTCCGTTTCTCGTAGAGAAGTGAATGACATGACCTCTGTCGACCAGACCCGTAAACGTCGCAAGATCCGCGCTGTCCTCGCCTCGGGGCTCGTCCTCGGTGTCGGCGCGGCCATTACGCTCGCCGCGTGGAGCGACACCGTGTGGGGTAGCTCGCAATTCGGCACCACCGGTAGTGACTTCGACATCCAAGGCTCCTTCGATAACGGCACCAGCTGGGACGACTACCTCACGCCCGAAACCGCAGGGACCATGACCTTCGCCCAGCAGGCCGAGGCACTGGTACCCGGCGAACCGGTCTACCAATTGGTCGGCCTGCAGGAAGTCGAAGGCAACTTCGGCGCCGACATCGCGCTGTCCAAGGAGAGCGCTGACGCGTCAGGGCTGGCCGGGCTGGTCACTGTGGCGGTCGCAGATGCCGGTGCCGGAGAGACCGCTCCCGCCTGCGACGCATCTGCTGCTTTCGGTACGGGTGTCACTATCGGTGCTGCCTCCACGACGATGCTGAACACCACCGTCGGAGCCGAAGGCTTCCGCTGGGTGTGCTTCTCGGCCGAACTCGCAGCGGACGCCACCGTCGCGGCCGGCGGCCTGCAGTCGCAGCCGATCCTGTGGGAATTCGCCGCGACCAGCACTGAATAACCAATTCGAGCGTGCGATGACCGAACCCATCGAAGGCGGTCATCGCACGCCCCGGTCTTGACCATGGCGGGCATCTCTGCCCCAGTACAGGAGTGAATCGATGGCGGACACTTCCGCTGCGCACCGATCGCAGTACCCGGCCCGTGCTTCACGCATGAAGCGGCGGTCGCCGGGGTCGTACCTTGCGGGCGGGCTTATGAACCTGCTCGCCCTCGGCGGGGTGGTCTGTGTCGTTCTCGTCATTGCCGCAGTGCTGCTGAATATTTCACTCATCATGTTCAAGACCGGGTCGATGTCGCCCACCATCCCTGCCGGATCGCTGGCGGTGGTGAAGGAGATCTCGGCCGACGATATCGCCATCGGCGATGTCGTCACTGTCGATCGTCCCGGCGAACTGCCGGTCACCCACCGCGTCATCGCAGTGCATCCGCAAGGGGTGGGTGAAGCGCTGATCGAAATGAAGGGTGACGCCAACCCCGGACCGGACCCCGGCATGTATCGCGTGGAGCAGGTCCGCAAGGTGTTGTGGTCGGTGCCGGACCTGGCGCATGCGGTGGTGTGGCTGTCGAACCCGTATGTTCTCGGGTCGCTCACCATCGGTGCGTCGGCGCTGGTGCTGTGGGCGTTCTGGCCTCGTCGCACCGACGATGAGCCGACCGACCAGACACCGAATATCCCGGGTGCGAAGCGATGACCGCACTTCGACGGCGCCGACTCGGTGTCGCTGCTGTGGGGCTGTTGTGCGGACTTGCCCTGATACTGGCCAACGGTGGTGTAGTCGGGCAGACGATGGCGTCCTGGAGCGACCGGGTTGTCGGTGGGTCGGTGTTCCGCACCAGCGAGGATGCCGGGAAAGCCTATGCGCGCGCCATATCGACACATGGGTGGTTGAACCGATTGGTCAGCGTCGACAAGTTCGGGCCGATCCGCTCGTTCACCGACGCACAGCGGCCACTGAAGTTCGTCGACAGCGGCTGGGTCCAAGGTGAAGAGTCCGGGACGTTCCGCGTGGTCACCGCAGAAGGGCAGGGCCGATCCTGCAGCCGTTCGGAGATCGCTACTCCTAACGAGTGCACACCGCCGCCGAGTACTTCGCTGCCGCCACGAGCTTATGCGGCCTCACTCGCCAATGCGCTGCGCATCACCGCCGTCGGCGACCTGGGCGTGATGATGTCCTACGGCACTGGCACGAACCCGACACCGGTGGCTGCGACAGCAGCCTGTCGGCCGGGGCAGAACGGCGTAGCCCGCCTGACCGGCGGCAATTTCAACGTACGCGGTGCCACCCTGCCGATCCCACCGCCGAATGGCCAGGGGTCTGCTACCGCTACATCCCCCGGGTTTCGATACGACGCAACCCTCCGGCACGTCAGAGTGGAAGGTCAAAACCAGGCGAAATCCCAATTGTGGTTGCACGCCAGCAGTACCGGTAGGGTCACCGGCACCGTGCAGTGGCGCGTAGACATGCTGCTGGTCGACGCCGAATGCGGTATCGGAATGTCGACTCCTCCCGAGCCGGGACTGCAGACCGCTTCGGTGCCTATGCGCGCTGACGTGCTTGCTGCTCAATTCGCTCAGCCCGACGACTCGAGCGAGACGTGCATCGAGCCCACTCGGGACGAAATTCGCGTCGGCGATACGGAACACAAAAGCCAGGCCCTGTCCGACGACAATCAGAACTCAGCTTCCGACCCAGCAGCCGGCACCGTCACCGACTCGACTGCGGAGCGCACCGGTGACCACGACGCTCCTGCCGGTACGTCATGCACCGGTGAAACTCCGACGGTGCTCGACGTCCTCGCACAGGAAGCGGTGACGCCAGAGGAATACGCTGTCGACCCAGAGGGCGGACAAGAACTTTCCGCCGCCGCACAGGGCACACCGACGCCACCGGCCTCCACGCCGACATCACCGGTCAGTGAAGCGGCCACGGACTCGACTTCGGGTACCGCCAGCGCCGAGGAGTCGCCGGAGCACACCACCCCGGTCGATTCAGCGACACCCGATACGCCGGCAGCGTCACCGACAGTCACAACCACTTCTGCGCCGCCGAACGACACCGTTCCGGCCCCAGCGCCGACACCTGGCCCGACTGAGCCCACCTCAGTCGGGGTCGGACGACCCTTCGCTCTCGTTGCCACCGACGGCACCGAGCTCGGCACCGCGACTGTGACGGCAGTGCGCAACGAACCCGGGTGCGGGATCGCTGTGCAGATGAGCGTGCGTACTTCATCGAAGACCGACGAACCACAATGGAACACGCTCACATCCAATGACTTCCGAGCAATCCTCGCCGACGGCAGCACTGCGGGTGTCAGACCTGACGAAGGAGGGTGCGATCCCACACGCACCGCCCTACCTCAGGTTCTCCAACCCGCTACGAGCTACGCCGGGTGGCTCACGTTCGGTGTCTCTCCTGCCGTCTCCACCGTGATGCTGCGGCCGGCCGGTACTGCCGGCTGGACGTTTGCGGTTCCTGCGCCCTCGCCGACCCAGGCTGCTCCTACCCAAACCCAGACCCCGCCCGGCCCTGGCGTGGCTTCCGAGGACTCCACGATCGGCGACCCGTCCGCCTCGAGCACCGCCGATGCCACGCCCACCTCGCTGGACGGCCCGAGTCCCGAGCCCGAGGCCGGGTAATGGCGTTGCAGCAACGGTGATGAGCGGCCGAAGTGAGGACGGAACGATCTCGATTCGCGGGTGGTATCGACGGCGGTCCGACGTCAACAACGGCTGGATACACGGGTGGTTTGCCGTGCATGACCACTAGCCAGAGGTTCGGTCGACGGTGTGCGAAATGCGTATGGCAGCTGCGACTCTCGTAAGACTTTCGAGATTCCCGGGTACGTAGGCTTGACGGATTGCGCACACGCATTTCGCCGACATGAGCAGCGGACTGCTCTGCCGAGATCGTCGTCGGGCAGCCACCCGTACTCGTCGCATTGACCGCAAGTGGGTGGAAGCTTCGGCCGCGGCGGTCGGAGTTCCTGCCAGATCGAGATCCAGGCCGCTGCCGAGCGGGCAGGGTCGTTCGGGCGATGCCGTTCGAGCGCAGCCCGCACGAGTGCATCGATGCCGTGGACGTCGACCGAGTGGGCGATCATCGTGGCCTTCTCGGCGGTAAGGGTGTCGAACCGTGCGGTGAGACCGGCCAGGCGGCACGCCGCGGCCAGGTCGTCGATCTGAGGATGCTGCTGCTGCGCTACGGGCGCCGTCGTTGCGGGAGGTTCCGTGCGCGACGGTGCTGCAGATTTGTCTTTTGGTTCAAGGACGGTTCGGGTGTCGGTAGCGTCACCCCGTTGGTGCTCTGG
This sequence comes from Rhodococcus sp. NPDC060086, assembly GCF_042730275.1. Taxonomy (NCBI): domain Bacteria; kingdom Bacillati; phylum Actinomycetota; class Actinomycetes; order Mycobacteriales; family Nocardiaceae; genus Rhodococcus; species Rhodococcus sp. NPDC060086. Next base: position 932 of record NZ_JBHWWZ010000086.1, on the reverse strand, counting down.
TGTCACCCCGTCGGGTGCTCGCATGTCACCCCGTGGCTTCGGGCGGGGTGACGGTGCGTAGCTCCGTGGCATGCAGAGGTCATAGCAGTTTGGGCGACGATCCTCCCGGGAGATTGTCGCCGCGACCCGTTCCTGATCGCCGCGGGTGATGAGTTCGAGTTCGACGAGGGTACTGAGGCAGCGCTGGACTTGGCGTTCGCTCATCCGCGCGTAGCGGGCGAGAGTGCGCACCGATGGGAAGGCGCCTTCGCCGTTCCTGGAGGCGTGAGTGGCCAAACCCAGGAGCACCAACGTCAACGCCGGCGCCGACGGCATGCCGGGTGGAGTGGGGGAGGGTATGGCTGCGTGTTCGAGTGTCCAGGTGATCGCTTCGATACTCACGATGTCACCTGCACATAGGTATGCTGACGCATGTTCGACTCCTTCATAGTCGGACATCCGGCCCGTCGCGATGCCAGTCGCGGCGGGCCATCTGTTTTAAGTTGTTCGCACACGTGTTCGTCGCGTGTGGTTGATCATCTTGTCACCGGCGGTGGCGAGCGTCAACTGTTTCTACAGAGGCTGTCCGAGTCGCGGTGGTGTCGCCGGGCGCATAGGATCGGCCTGACGGTCGGCACGCGTTCGTACCGCACATCACCGTCGGGTCTGCTTCAGTTCTGCCGCAGCCAGCACGACATCCTCCCCTCAGTCGTGCAGAAGACTCGATGGTCTGCTGACCACTCCGCAATTCTCTCTGAAGCCATCGAGAGAAATAGCCGCGTAGTCGAGGTACGGGCCATGCCAGAGGTATACGCGATCGAGGGGATCGAGGAACGATTGAATAGCGTCGACACAAGCACAGCAGACGGACTGGATGTTGAGTCTCCAGGTATGAATCCCAGTCCTTACGCAGCACAGCGCATTAGCGGAATCATCCAACCGTATTCGTGGGG
>NZ_JBHWWZ010000085.1:0-10783 GCF_042730275.1 Rhodococcus sp. NPDC060086 | reverse complement strand
CACACGACGCGCACGCATCCGAATGTGCGGCACAGCAGTGCCGCTTGTTCGGTGTCCGGGTAGGCCCGGACTTTGTACGCCGTCCTCATGCCCGGAATTTTACACGAAAGGTCACTATGAGTAACGCCATTCCTCCCCGCCGTGAACGACGGGGCATCCTGGCGAGGTCCCGGTGAACGACCGCCCGACCGGCAACTACGAGGACAGGATCGCCGACCTCGAACGTCGTGTCCGGCTCCTCGAGGGCAGCACCGGATCCGACGAGAGCCCCAGCGCCGACGAGAGTGCGGGCACCGCATCCCCGGGGACGGCGGGCAGCATCGGCTACCAGGGCGCGGTGTCGTTGTACGGCAACGTGTCGTGGACCATCGACTACGACGCTGCCGCCACCCTCGGATTGGATGCGTCCTCGATCGCGGGTGTCCTCGACGCGCTCGGCAGCCCCGCCCGGCTCGCGATCGTGCGCACGCTGCTGAGAGGGCCTGCCACCGCAGCCGAACTGCAGGAAGCGACCGACCTGTCGTCACCCGGCCGCCTCTATCACCACCTGAGGACACTGTCGGCAGCGCACATCGTCGAACAGCAATCCCGCAACCGCTACCACATCCCACCTGCGAAGGTCGTGCCGCTGCTTGTCCTCTCCCTCGCGGCCGCAGATGTCGCCGAGGAGCTGTGAGCGGCCTATTGTGCCCGTATGGCTTCCGTGTTCAGCATGATCATCTCCGGTGACCTTCCCGGACGTTTCGTGTGGGAGGACGACGACGTCGTCTCGTTCCTCACCATCAACCCTTTGACCGAAGGGCACGTCCTCGTCGTACCGCGACAGGAAGTGGACCACTGGCAGGACATCGACGACGACCTCTCGGACAAGGTCAACCGTGTCGCCAGGATCGTCGGCCGCGCGGTGTGCGCCGCGTACGAGGCGCCGCGTGTGGGCCTGGTGATCGCCGGGCTCGAGGTTCCTCACCTGCACCTGCACGTGTTCCCCGCGCACACCCTCGGCGACTTCGATTTCGGGCAGGCGGAGAAGGACCCGTCGGCAGAATCGCTCGACCGCGCCCACGACAGGATCCGCGCGGCCCTGCGCGAGCAGGGGCACGGAGACCACGTCCCCGCCTGAGCTCAGTCTGCCCCGGTCACCGACGTGGTCGGCATCGACTCGTCGGCCGGCGCCGCGAACTCCAGGTCCGGGCCGTCTCCGAGGGGAGAGTCGAGGAACTCGGCGAGCTCGGCCCACGAGGTGGTGGGCGCCGCGGTCCCGGCGAGAATCCCGAGGTGGGTGCCCGGTACACGAACGAAGCGGACGCGCGGTGCGCCGGTGAGCACCGAGGTGACCGGCTCGACCGACGGGATCGGGGCGAGGACGTCGTCGGTGCCGCCGAACGCCAGCACCGGCACGTCCACATCGGCGAGGTCGACGATGCGGCCGCCGAGCTCGATCCGTCCGGTCGTCAGCTCGTTGCCCACCGTCACCTGTACCGCGAGTTGCCGGAATGCGCGCCCCGCGTAGCCCTCGATCTCGTTCTGGAAGCGGTCGACGTGCTCCATGCGCGCGAGCTTGTCGCTATCGGCGATATTGGCTGCGACGAACCACGGTCGCCGCACCTCACGCTCGATCGCAGTGACGCGGTACGCAATCCGCACCAACGGTGCGGGAATCCCGCCGAAGAGGTGATCGGCCACGTCGAGGGCCGGCTCGGCGAGATACCTGCCCGCCAGCCGGGGAAGAACCATCAGCGGGATCTTCTCGTAATCGATGGGCGTCCCGAACGTGGTGATGGAGCGGACCGGGAGTTCCGGGTGGGCCGCCGAGGTGAGCAGCGCCAGGCTTCCCGCGATGCTCCACGCGACGACATCGACCTCTCGTCCTCCCGACAGTTCCGCAACACGGTGGATCGCCTCGGGAAGTACGTCGTCGATCCAGAATTCGAGACCGAGATCGCGGTCGTCGCCGGTGATCTTCCCGTACTCGATGAGGAAGACGCTGCGGCCCAGACCCACGAGGTGCGCCGCGAGGCTCTGCCCCGGCATCAGGTCGAAGCAGGTGGGCGATGCCGCGAGCGGTGTCACGAGCAGGACCGGGTCCCCGGAGCCTTCGGGGCCGAAGCGGCGCAGCGTGCGATGCGGACCGTCGCCCACGACGACCGACGGCGTCCGGTACGGCTCGGCGACACCGTCCGCGACGAACAATCCCCAGGCGTTCCGTGCCGCGTTCGACACGAAGTCCGTCATTCCCATCCGTCCTGCTTCCCTACACCCACCGACGCTGCACGTTGCGAGACGATTTTAGAGCAGGTACGGAGGCATCACCCGGGTCGCAGGCGCCCTGTGTGGTGAGCTTCCCCACCGCCGTATTGCCACCGTCTACGGGGTTTCCTACCCTGGCACGAAGGTGACCGGAATCCGGTCTCCCGGACGAGCGCACCGTACCCGGCCAGCGACAAGACGGTGCAGGAGTTGTCGCATGGCATGGATCATTCTTGTACTGTCCGGGGTCCTCGAAGCAGTGTGGGCCACCGCGTTGGGTAAATCGGCGGGCTTCACCCGACTCGCCCCCAGCATCGTCTTCGCCGTGGCGTTGCTGTTCAGCATGGCCGGACTGGCCTACGCGATGCGCACGCTTCCCATCGGCACGTCCTACGCGATCTGGGTCGGTATCGGCGCGGCCCTGACCGTGGGGTATGCGATGGCCACCGGCACCGAAGCCGCATCCGCCGTGAAAATTCTGTTGATCGTCGGGATCGTCGGATGTGTGGTGGGGCTGAAGGTCCTGCACTGATCGCCGGACCGATTTCTGTGTGTCCCCGGTTACAGTGAACCAATGAATCTGGGGTCCGTGCTCTCGACACCGCTGCGGATCGGCCTGGCCACGGCCGATTCCGCTCTGCTCGTCGCCGAAACGGTCATCGGCACGATTCGCATCGCGGTGCAACCGGCGACGTATTCGGCTCTGGGCGCGGTGGGGCTGACCGATACCCGCGACTCGCTCGGGCTGCTGCAGCAGGTGTCGCGGCTGACGGCGGACGACCGCGGACTCGGACAGGCCCTGCGACCCGGTGGTCCACTCGACCGCCTCCTCGCGACGGGGGGTCCGGTGGATCGGCTCACCGCCCCGGGCGGACCACTCGAACGACTCCTGGAACCGGGCGGTGCACTCGATCGCCTGACAGTGCCCGGCGGGCCACTCGATCGGATACTCGCCGATGACGGAGCTCTCGACCGGCTGCTCTCCGAGGGCGGTCTGCTCGATCGCATCACCGCACCGGACGGCCCCCTCGAACGGTTGCTTGCGCAGGACGGCGCAGTCGAGCGGCTCACCGAACCCGGAGGTCTCGTCGATACGGCCCTCCGGTCCGGTGGAGTCGTCGAACGCGTACTCGCCGACGGCGGCACGCTCGATGTGCTGCTGTCCGAGCACGGCGCCCTCGAGCGCCTGCTCGCCGAGGGTGGCCCGCTCGATCAGATCGTGTCGCTGTCCGAGACCCTCGCGAGTCTCACACCGGGCATCATCCGGATGAACGCAAGTGTCGATACCTTGCAGGAAACCGTCGAATTGCTTCGCGGCGCAGTCGGCCCGCTCGGCGACCTCGCAGGCAAACTCCCCGGGCGCTGGTTACGCAGCAGCAAGGGCGAGCTCCTCCCGCCCCCCTGATCCGGAGTTGTGACGCGTCAGTTCTCGACCGATGTCGACTCACGTGTCTTCATGAGAGTGCTTCTTGGGGAGCTGGCCTGCAACGAGGTCGTACGACCCGTACACCAGGTCTTCGACCAGCTGCTTCGTGACGCCGCGTCCGGCCGTCCGCGGCTGACGTCACCCAGCGCGCCAGCGGCATCGCGAGCAGCACGCTGTAGTTGTGCGCCTGAGAAACTCATTGCCCTCCCCTCCGGAATGACGACCTTCGCACCGAACCGATCAGGCGAAGACGTGCGCCTCAGCCCGTCTCCCCGGTCGAACTCGGTGCGCTACGCGATCTGAAAGCGATCGTCGCCCAGTTCGACCTCGATGCGGAGCGTGCCGCCGACCGCATCGACGTAGCGACGGAGCGTATCGAGCCGCACTCGCTCGAGGTCACCGCGCTCGATGTTCGACACTCGGTTCTGACCCACATGCAGCCGTTCGGCCACGTCCCGCTGGGTCAGGTCCAGCGCTTCTCTCAGTTCTTTGAGTCGGTAAGCACGGACCTGGTCGAGCATCCGTGTCTTGTGCGCATTGACCGCGTCCCGGCCCACGGGCCGCTTGGCAAGCATGTCGTCAAGGCTCTTGGCCATTTGTTCTCACGTTCCTTTCAATCGGTTCAGATGCTTGTCGAAGCGCTCGTCGGCGATGGGGATGTTCACCCGGTACCACTTGTCCCACTTTCCGGCCTTGTCGCCTGCAACGAGGAAGATCGCGTGACGTGCTGGGTCGAAGGCGAACAGCATGCGCAGTTCGGACCGGCCACTCGACCTGGACGCAATTCCTTCATGTTCTTGTGCCGGGACGCCTTGATGGTGTCGACCACCCAGCTGTGTCACGATTCCGCGTCACATATAGACAGAAGCAACCATTCCGGAAGGACGTTTCTGTCTGAATGCGCGGCAAACGCATCGAGGCCTCAGCGATCCTCTCGCCGCGTCGCAACCAGCTTTGCCGCGTCGGCACCGGCCCGCACCACTGCATCACGTAACGACACACCGGCGCCGAGCAGGGCCGCGAGGGTGCCCGCGAAATGGTCGCCGGCACCGGTCGTGTCGACCACGGCGACGCGCGGTACCGGGATGCGCTCGACACCATCCTTCGTGCCGATCACCACATCGTCACCGCCGCGTGTCACCACGACGGCGGGGACCCGCTGGAGCAGCCTTCCGACCACGGCGTCGATGTCGGTGCCGGGCTCGGTGGCCGCGTAGTACGCGGCCTCCTGCTCGTTGACGACGAGGGGATCGGCCAACTGCAGAATCTCCGCGCCTACCGGGATGGTGGGGCTCGGATTGAGAACCAGCCGGCGCCGGTGGGCACGCACCCATTCTGCCGTCGCGCTCGTCACCGCCGACGGCACTTCGAGCTGGGTGAGAACCACTACCGGATCGAGGTCGTCCAGAGCCTCGGTCACATGATCGCGGTCGAGTAGTCGATTCGCCCCGCCGATCACAATGATCCGGTTGCTGCCGTCCTCTGCGAGAACGACGATCGCGCGACCCGTTGCGGCGTCGAGTGCGGTCAAGTGTCGTGTGTCGATGCCCGCGGACTGCTGTGTGGTGCGCAGGATGTCTGCGGCATCGTCGCTTCCGACCGCTCCGACGATTGCGGTCGCGGCGAGCCTTGCGGCACCGAGTGCCTGGTTGGCGCCTTTTCCACCGGGATAGGTCGACAAGCTCCGGCCCATCACCGTCTCCCCGTCTTCCGGAGCACGGCTCACGAGCGCGGTCAGGTCGAGATTCAGAGATCCGACGACTGCCACGACACACTGCCGTGGCGTGCCGGTGTCAGTCGGCGACACTGCTCGGTTCGAGCCCCGGGCACACCATGTGCACCACTTCGTCGGCCCAGGTCTCGTCGACCCGGCCGTGCCGCAGGTAAGCACCGAGGTACGACCCGACAAGTGTGGACACCGCGGTGTCGATGTCGAGGTCCGCGCGGAGCGCACCGGACACGACGGCAGCACGGAGAACCTCCGCGACGACCTGGCTTCGACTGTTGATGATGTCGCGGAACGATTCGGTGAAGTCCGGGTCCTGGTCGGTGAGGATCGCGCTGACGCTCCCCATACCGATATCGCTGGACATGGCCACTCGGATCAGATCGAGGGTCCATTTCACCCGGTCGTACACGCAGAGCCCGTCGGGTACGCGCGGCGCGGCGGCCTTCGAGTCGAGGGCCGCCTCCAACAGTTCGTCGCGGTTCGCATAGCGACGGTAGATGGTGGTCTTCGCGACACCCGACAACGCCGCAACAGATTCCACGGTGACCCGGTTCGGGCCGTGTGCGCGAAGAATCGCGAGGACGGCACCCAGAATTCTCGAGTCCGTTCCAGCACGCGACTTGACGGAACGTCGCGGCGATACGGACGCGGGTTCCACGTCGGCATCGACAACCATGTCCATCCCTTCCAGGGCGAGTGTCCCTCGCCTATGCATCGAGTCTGCGGAAGAACACCCCCCGAAATCAAACCCTACGAAACGATACGCTACGCTGAGCGTATCGTTTTGCCAATTATGCAGTTTTTAGGGGCTACACATGACCGAGATCTACGCACCGACTCCGGGGTACAACTTCGATTCGGAGACACTCCTCGAGAGCTACCGCACCTACGACGCCGTGGAACACGCCATCGACCACCTGTCCGATGAAGGCTTTCCCGTCGAGTACCTGCGGGTCGTGGGTCAGGGCGTCACCACCGTCGAACAAGTCGAAGGCCGGATGACCACGGCCCGTTCGACCGCCAAGGGCGCGGGTGTCGGCGTGTGGACCGGTCTGCTGTTCGGCCTTCTACTCACCGTCTTCCTCCCCGCGAGCACCGTCGCCGGGCCAGTCCTCGTCGGTATCGCATTCGGTGCACTCTGGGGCGGCGCACTCGGCTTCGTGGCCCACTACAGCACGGGCGGTCGGCGCGACTTCGTCTCCCGCAAGAGCATCGAGGCAAGCCGCTACGACCTGATGGTCGAGCAGGATTTCGAAGACCAGGCCCGGGAGAAGCTCGCACTGCGGTGAAGTGATCGTCGCCCGAGTACACGCTTTCGCCCCGACAAGCCCGCGCCGAAGTGGCATGATCCGAATATGGCCCGTTCAACGTCGAACTCTCCACCGCAGTTGTCAGTAGGTAGTGCCGTGATCGTCCGAGCCGGGGTCGCCGAGACCAGATCGATACCCGGCAAGATCGTGGAGGATTACGGCACATCCCAACAGGCCGTGGGCGAAGACCTCGGGCGCAACTGGGCACCGATCCGCCGGTGGGCGGTGGCGCTCGACGACGGGCGCCTCGTGTTCGTCGACGACGACGATCTGGAGATCGCCCCCGTCTGATGCTCGCCTCCGTCTGATAGTCGTCTCAGACAGCGACGATGCCCGCCACCGGAATCCTGGCGTCGACGGCCTGACGGAAATTGATCATGGCGCGGGCGAGGTGATCCTTGTTGGTCACCAGCACGGCTCCCGTTGCGCGGCGCTCGAGCAGGACATTATTGGTGAAGCGTGCGTTCTCCACGGTGGAAGTCGACTCGGATTCCTCGATGACCCGCTCGGGCGGGACACCCCGCGACACCAGCCATTCCTTCATGGCCTCGGCCTCGGTGATGCCGTCGCGCGGCACTCCACCGGTAACCACGATGGGTGCCTCCGGATAACGTTCGGCCGCGCGAAGGGCTGCTTCGAGTCGCTGCTCGAGTACGGGCTGAATCTTGCCGTCTTCGGTCAGGCCCGCACCGAGAACGACGAGGTGGGTGCCTCTCGGATTCAGATCGAGCATCACCGGAAAGCGGGGAGTCAGCTTCTCCAGTTCGGTGCAGGCAATGATCAACTCGTCGATCGTGCCCTGACAGAGCGGTGTGACCGACAGTATTCCGTTGACGATCGTGTCCACCGATGGTGTTGCAGCTGCCTGCCCTGTCGAAACTCCGAGCGTGGCCGTTGCTGCCACTGTCGCCGCCAGCACTGTCCGTCGCACACCACTCATACACGTCCACCTTCCAAGGAGCGGTCGGATTTCGGTTGGGCCGCACTGTGCCACATCGAATGGGTTACGTGGGCATGGCATCCGCACGATCGGGAGCTGTCACCACACTCGCAGGAAAATTTGGGAGCCCTCAACAACGCGGTGCGGGGCTCCTCTGAAGCGTGGACAAACCCGAACCGCATATGCCAGAGTTCCGACCACAAATGAAAAGGCCCGCCGCGAGATTAGGCCCTCGCGACGGGCGGTTGTCCGACTGACATGAGGAGTCGAACAGTGACCGAGCATACCCATGTTCACAACACGGGTGGTATCCGTCGTGGGCCACGTCTGGCCGACAACTTCACCATCCTCTCCAACGCTCTCATCAACGATGAGCGCCTCAGTTTCCGCGCACGTGCGGTGCTGATCTGGCTTCTCTCCAAGCCACACGACTGGAGTATTCGCTCCGACGCCATCGCCCGGCAGTCTCCACGCGAAGGCCGCGAAGCGATCCGCACCGCGATGCGCGAACTCGCCGAGCACGGCTATCTCGTCCGCGAGAAGATCCAGGACGAACGCGGCCGCTGGTCGACCATCCAGACCGTCTACGAAGAGCCTCTGATCAGCGGGAACCCGACTCCCGATCCGAAGCCCAGGAAATCGGCTTCCGGTGACGCGGCCGACGGAGAACCGGGCGCTCTTACAAAGAACGGATCATCAAGAACCGAAACCGACAACGACGCCGCGCGCACGAGCGAATCGACCGACGACGCCGCAGCAACGTCCACGTCGTTGTCGTCAGCGGCAGACATTCTCGCCAGGAAGACTCGCGGAGTCGTCGACGAATCCCGCGCGCTCTTCAGCACGCTCGAAGCAGCAACCCTCGCCGCGGGCCTCCCGGCGTCGTACGCGCGCATCAAGCCCGAGCAGAGCCGCGAGATCACCGGGCTGATCGCGATCCACGGGATCGACGCGCTCGTTGCGGCGGCCACCCGAGCGCACCGGCCCGAGAACCCGACGATGCACGTCCACGGTTGGATCCGGCTGTGGACCTCCCTGCCGGTCCGTCGCTCGCTGCCTCGGCCGAGTTCCTGCAGCAAGTGCGTGAACGGGTGGATCGAGGACGACGAATACGAGATCGTCGGCCGCTGCGAATGCCGGTGTGCCGCGTGACGGGCGTCGAACTCGTTATCTCGATGCGATGGGGTCTCAATCCCCGAACGAGACGGACTCACCCAGGCCCGCCGTGTCAGCGAAGCCGAACAGATGGCTCTCGAGTACATCGCAGTCACCACCGGCACCCGCATCGAGGACAACACCGTGACCATGTTCCTTGACGTCGATGGCGTCCCCGCCGGTGACCGCGCCGACAGAATCCACACCGACCGAGCTGAGGCTGCACGCCTCGAGCCCGCGCCCTTGCTGACGCCAAAACGCTCGCCCACGACCTGGCCGAACGTAACGTCCCCGTCCGCGATATCGGTGCGATCCTCGGCGTTACCTTCCAACGAGCCAGCCAACTCGTGAACTCGTGACCCACACCGCCTGCGGTCGAATGCGCCTCACGAATGCGGTGGGCGCAGTACGTCACTGGGTCGGGATAGAAATAGGGCGGGTCCTGACCACCGCGCCCTCCGCGTCCAACTCCCGGATCTGGAGTTGCGGCACCCCTATCCGAGACGCCGGCTGGCAGCGAGGGCGCCAGCCGTGCGACGTTTGTTCACGAGCTTATCGGCGTTCCATGAAGAACTGTCCCCGCACGTCTCGTGAATGCCGGGCATGGCTCGATTCTTGATCTGACGGCCTGTTGTCCATGCCTGCGCAGATTGGCGTTGATCAAGGTGCCGATGCCAAGAGATGCAGCCAAGGTCGACGGGGCTGGCGATACGAGATCGTCAAAAGGCCATATGCCGGCCCTATGCAATCAGGGGCACCCACGTAGCGCCTCGACGTCGAGCAGAGCCACAAGACGGCTCGATCATCACTCAACCCTCTTGGGCTGCAGAAGTTCTGGATGGCGCTAGATTGCCGATAAGCTAGATTACGTCAACCTGCGGCGAATTCGGCTCTCCTGCACGATGCTTCAGAGTCGAGACCGTCGGAGCACCACGTCACCGACGACGCTACACGACAGCTCCGTCGACGGCGTCAGGTCCACCTCGAGCAGCACGCCCACCGCGACGCCGAAGCCTCGCCGCCGCATGTGCACGGTTCGCGCCCGTGCACATGCGGATGCGGATGCGATTACATCCGCATGCACGTCATGGAGTTGTTCGAGCGCCACCCGTGTTGACAACACCCGAGGCCCAGGACACTGCACGCATACCGTCTGTGACTCTATCCAGAATAATGATATTGATGGATAACCATGATTATCCATGAGAGACGCCCCGGTAGCTTCTGCCCGCACCTCCGGCTTTACAGAGATATCGGAGCAAACGAATCGCGTGTAGGGGCGGGCGAGAACGCCCAAAGGAGCGTTCCTCCGGCCAGTCCGATCGTCAAAGAATCCGGCGAGCTTCGGACCGAATGGGCTCGCCAGTACGGGCGCTCACCTACTGGTCCGCGTGAGCGTGCCTCTGTGGATGGCTTACCCTGCGAGTGTGGGTATCGCACGGTTCGCTCTCGCTCTACCCTGTGGTTTCTCCCCCGCCGAAGCGGCAGATCAGGTGGCCCAGGTGTTGCGCGGGCGGCAGATCGAGTGGAAGGAGCTCGAGTTCGACACCATTTTGACCACCGGTAGGCCGGGGATGTGCCGGTTTGCGTTCACCTATTGGCCCGAGGACGATGAGGCACACCGTCGGTGACCAGTTCACGGCGAGCGATCTGCCGATCTGGTCGCCGCCAATGCCGATCAGTGCACTCCGGGCCCGGCCGAGCAATGCTGGCACCCAGCAGGCCGAGGCCTCTGTTCGTTCGCTGTAGGTGCGGCCGGTACGGTGGTGAGCGCAACGATCAGCGGAGCCCGTCCGCGAACGGCTGCGCTGTACTTCTCTGATGCACGTGAGCAGCACGACCTCCCTGTTGTCGACGGCACGTGAATACTGACCCCGGCACGGCATCTCAAATTTGACCCCCTCTCCACCGATCCTGGTTCGAGTCGAGCCAGGAGGGACGAAGGGATGTTGTCCGTGGAAGATTGGGCCGAAATT
>NZ_JBHWWZ010000084.1:0-13711 GCF_042730275.1 Rhodococcus sp. NPDC060086 | reverse complement strand
ACATACGATAGATCAGATCGATCGAAGGTGCCGTTCGCTCACTCCGGGGTGGTGCTGTCTACTCGAACATGCGGTATATCGCCTCGACGACCACCGCGGGGCGTTCACTGTTCTCGAGTTCGATCACGCCCTCGATGACGATCTGCACGCCGCCCGTCGGTAGGTCCTCGAGCGATTTCAGGGTGGCGTCGAGTCGTACCCGACCACCTGCCGGCACCGGATTGGTGAAGCGGACCTTGTCGAGGCCGTAGTTGAGGGCCAGTGTCACGCTGTCGACCTTCAGCACCTCGTACCACATCGGAATGATCAGTGACAGTGTCAGATACCCGTGTGCGATCGGTCCGCCGAATGGACTTTCCTTCGCTGCGCGTTCGGGATCGATGTGGATCCACTGATGATCGTCGGTGGCGTCGGCGAAGGTGTCGATCCGATCTTGTCCGACCGTGATCCATGAACTGAGCCCCAGCGGCTTGCCGACATATTCGGCGAGCTCGGCGAGGGTGGAGACGTGGGTGCCGGTGGTGGTGTCGGTGGATGTCATGCGGACTCCCTTACTGCTCGGTATTGCAGTGCGCGTAAGTGAGTCTGCTCTGAGTGCCACCGTTTGACCCCGGCTTGGGTATCGAATCGGTCTCGGCACCCTGCGGCACCGTAGGTACCAGTTAAAAACAGTCTGGACTGTTTGTTCTTTTGCAGTTACGCTCGGTAGCGTGATCCACGACACCATGGCGACGGGTTCGCGAACCCAGGCGCAACGCACCGCCGCGACACGCGCGAAGTTGCTCGATGCGGCGATCGAATCCCTCGACGAGCTGGGGTACTCGGGCACCAGTACCCACGGCATCGCCAAGAGGGCCGGAGTATCGCGCGGCGCGCAGCTCCATCACTTTCCGACCAAGGAATCGCTGGTCGTCGCGGCCGTCGGGCATCTCGTAGACAAGCGCCTCGTCGAAATCCTCGACGCGGAACCCGATCCCGAACTCGGTTTCGAGACGCTGATCGATGCGTTCTCAGGACCGCTGTTCTATGCCGCACTCGAACTGTGGGTGGCGGCACGCACCGATCCGGCGTTGCACGCCGCGATGATCCCGCTCGAACGCAAGGTGTCCGATGCGCTGCGCGTGGGGTTGATGGAAATCATGGGCGACCGGCTCGCTCCCGATGTCATCGACCTCAGCATCGAACTGGCTCGGGGGCTGGCCGTGTCGGCCCTGATGCGCACTCCTGAATCCGATCGTGAGTTCCGGGAGAGGCTGCTCCCGGTGTGGAAGGCACTGGTGATGAAATGAGTCCGGCAACGCTTCCCGAACATGTGCACACCCTCATTGTCGGCGCGGGATTCGGTGGCATCGGTATGGCTGCCACCCTCCTGCGCGACGACCCGAACGCCGACGTCCTCGTCGTCGAACGCGGCGACGATGTCGGTGGAACCTGGCGGGTGAACACGTACCCCGGTGCCGCATGCGATGTTCCGAGTGCGTTGTACTCCTATTCCTTCGCGCCGGAACCAGGTTGGGAGAGGGCGCACGGCACCCAGGCCGAGATCTACGCGTACCTGCGTCGGGTGGCTCGCGAGCAGGGCGTCGTGCGGCGGACGATGTTCGGGTGCGAGCTGCGCGATGCGCAATGGGACGGCGAACGTGCACAGTGGGCGGTGTCGACCTCGCGCGGCAACCTCACCGCCGATGTCCTCGTCGCGGCGACCGGTGCACTCTCCACTCCGACCCTGCCCAAAGTTCCCGGCTTGGAGATGTTCCGCGGCAACATGTTCCACTCGGCAGAATGGGATCACGACCACGATCTGACGGGCGAGCGGGTCGCGGTGATCGGCACGGGCGCGTCGGCGATCCAGTTCGTGCCCGCGATTGTCGACAAGGTCGAACACCTCACGCTGTTCCAGCGCACTGCCTCCTGGGTGATGCCCAAGCGCGATCCCGGAATCGCTTCGTCCGTTCGATCCCTGTACCGCAGATTTCCGTGGGTCCAGAAGGCTGTTCGCGGCGCTGTGTACGGTCAGAAGGAAATGTACGTCGTCGGTATGACGAAACCGTTCGCGCGGAAGTACGCGTTGCCACTGTTCGAGAAGCGCGCGCGTTCAGTCCTGCGCAAGCAAGTGTCCGACCCGGAACTGCGGGCAAGGCTGACACCGGATTTCGCCATCACCTGCAAACGAATCCTGTTGTCCAACGACTGGTTCCCGGCAATCACTCGTCGTGAAGTCGATGTCGTATCGTCGGCATTGACTTCGGTGACCGAGAACGGGGTCGTCGATGCTGCCGGAAACGAATACCGCGTCGACACGATCATCTTCGGTACCGGATTCATGCCGTCCGAACCGCCTGTAGCGCAACATATCCGAGGGGAAGATGGCCGTAGTCTCGCTGAGGTGTGGAACGGGAGCCCGTCCGCGCACCTGGGCATCAGCGTAAACGGATTCCCGAACATGTTCCTGATGTACGGGCCGAACACCAACCTCGGACACAGCTCCATCGTGTACATGCTCGAGTCCCAGGCCGCGTACATTGCCGCAACCCTGCGGGCCATGCGTACCCGTCGTCTCGACGCGGTCGAAGTCAGAGCCGACGCGCAGCGTCGCTTTGCCGAAGAGCTCGATCCGCTGCTGGCAGGCACTGTCTGGAATGCCGGGGGCTGCAGCAGTTGGTATCTCGACTCGACGGGACGCAATTCCGTGATGTGGCCGACCTTCACCTGGCACTACCGTAACCGGACCAAGGAGTTCGACGCAGAGAACTACGAACTGTGGGCCGCGAACATGGGAGCACGGGCATGACCCACTACGACGTTCTCGTCATCGGCTCGGGATTCGGCGGCAGCGTCTCTGCACTGCGCCTGACCGAGAAGGGATACCGGGTCGGAGTTCTGGAGGCCGGTCGGCGTTTCGCCGACGACGAGCTCCCGAAGACCAGTTGGCGGCTACGCAAGTACCTGTGGGCGCCGGCTATCGGATGCTATGGCGTACAGCGTATTCACCTGCTTCCCGACGTGCTGGTCATGGCCGGCGCAGGGGTCGGGGGTGGTTCGCTCAACTACGCGAACACTCTCTACCGCCCGCCGTCTCGATTCTTCCAGGACTCCCAGTGGGGCCACATCACCGACTGGGAGGCAGAGCTCGCGCCCTACTACGAGCAGGCATCGCGGATGCTCGGGGTGCGCGAGAACCCCAGTGTCACTCCGGCCGATGAGGTGATGCGCAAGGTCGCCGACGACATGGGCGTCGGACACACCTTCGGCCCCACGCCGGTCGGTGTCTTCTTCGACGAATCGGGCAGGACCGTACCTGACCCGTTCTTCGGAGGCGCGGGCCCGGACCGCACCGGATGCACGGAGTGCGGTAGTTGCATGACCGGTTGCCGTGTGGGCGCCAAGAACACCCTCGTCAAGAACTATCTCCACCTTGCCGAGCGAGCGGGTGCGCGCATCCACCCACTGACCACCGCGACGCGGGTCACGCCCCGCGCGGGTGGCGGCTACGAGATCGAGACTCGCAGCACGAACGGGATCCGTAAGCGTCGGAAGGTGTTCACCGCAGATCAGGTGGTCGCGGCGGCGGGAACCTATGGCACCGCGCGCTTGCTGCTCGCGATGCGCGAGAGCGGCGATCTACCTCGGTTGTCGCCGAAGCTCGGTCGCGTCGTCCGCACGAACTCGGAGGCGGTGCTCGCAGCGACCGCGCAGAATCGCGACGTCGACTACACCGAGGGTGTTGCGATCACATCGTCGTTCCACCCCGATGATCACACTCACATCGAACCGGTCCGATACGGCAAGGGCAGCAATGCGATCGGGCTGCTGCAGGCGATGCTCGTGGATGGCGGTGGCAGGATTCCTCGATTGGCGAAGTTCATGGGTGTTGCGGCTCGTGATCCGCGCGCTTTCCTGCGCAGTCTGTCGGTGCGGCACTGGTCCGAACGCACGGTCATCGCGCTCGTGATGCAGACCGACGACAACTCGCTCGAGCTCGCCAGCAGGCGAAGCCCGTTCGGGCGCGGCGTCACGAGCAAGCAGGGGCCGGGAAATCCGCCACCGGAATGGATTCCTGTCGGGCACGAGGCGGTCCGGAAGGTGGGTGACGAGATCGGCGGCGATCCCGGAGGGTCGCTCCTCGATCTCGTCAACATCCCCATGACCGCACATTTCCTCGGTGGATGCGTGATCGGCGACTCGCCCGAGACCGGTGTCGTCGACCCCTATCTGCGCGCGTACGGCCACGAGGGCATTCATGTCGTGGACGGCTCGGTGGTCACTGCGAACCTCGGCGTCAATCCTTCTCTCACCATCACCGCACAGGCGGAGCGGGCAATGGCGTTGTGGCCCAACAAGGATGAGAAAGATTCCCGGCCGCCGGTCGGCTCGCCCTACTCCGCTGTGAAACCCGTGCCGCCGATACGGCCGGTGGTGCCCGCAGATGCCCCCGGCGCACTGCGTCTGCCCCTGTTCCCGATCCGACACGAGGAGACCGCCAGTGCTGTGGAGCGTTCCTGAAAGTGCCGACGACCGTACCGACTGGCCGGTGTCGCCGCCGCCACCGTGGCCGGCGAGCGTGCGCGCCACCCTGTGGTGGCACCGCAGTACTCCTGAGGCCCGCGAGCACGGTCCCGGCGGGCCGATCGTGCCGATGACGCTCGCGATGATGGTCGACTACCTGGATTCTCCGGTGGGCCCGTATCGCGAGATCCTGGCCAGCCCGGTGCTTCGGCGTGGGCTGATCCCCGCGATGGCGCTGCCGTTCATCGCCGTCGACTCGGAGCCCTCGGTACACGGTGGTCGTGAGCACTGGAAGCTCCCGAAGGTACTCGCCGATTTCTCCGGAGACGTTCTGGGCAGCTTCACCGCAGTCGGGGACGGTTGGAAGGTCGAGACCTCCGCATTGCCGCGGGGGCCTCGGCTGCCGATAGTCGGTGGTCTCACGTTCGCGCAGCCGGGCGAGAACGGCGATCTGCACCGGGCGTCCGCTCGTCTGCGTGGCCGCTTCCGGTATGCGCGGGTGACGGTGGATGCGGAGGGTCCGACGTTGAGCCGCTGGCTGCGGTCGGGGACCCATCACGGGATCGTCATCACGTCGGGTTCGATGGCGACCGGACCCGCCCGCACTGCGCGGTAGCGAGGAGGTTCCGATCAGGAAGATCGGCGATGGAAGTCACTGAGGCCGGGGTGATGATCACGGAGGCCTGACGGTGAACACGGGGACCTGATGGGGAACACTGAGGGTATGAGTGATCCCGCCTTCGACCCCGCAGCCGACACGATCGTGGGGGAGGACTACTCGGACGCTCGTCTACCGGGTCAGGAGTGGCGTCGCCAGGAGTATGTGGGCTGTACCTTCCATGATGCGGATCTCTCGGGACTTTCGACGGAAGCGGTCACCTTCACCGACTGCGACTTCACCGGCGCGGATCTCACCGGATCGACGCACTCGGGGGCGGCCTTCCGGAACTGCACGTTCGAGTACACGCAGTTGCGCGGCAGCACGTTTCGGAACTCGACGTTTCTCGGTTCGAACTTCCGCGACTGCCGGATGCGACCGATGACCTTCGATGAGGTCGACTTCAGCCTGACGTCTCTCGGTGGCATCGATCTGCGGAAGGCAGACCTGAGTGGGTGCCGATTGCGTGAGGCGAATCTCGTCGATGCGGATCTGCGTGAGGCGTTGCTCGTCGGTGCCGACCTCAGCGGTGTGCGCGCAGGCGGGTTGCGACTCGACGGCGCGGACCTGACCGGAGCGCGCGTCGACGCGATGCTCTGGGTCTCCGCGAGCCTGCGCGGCGCAAAGATCGATTTCGGGCAGGCGTTGGCGTACGCGGGTGCGCAGGGGCTCGAGGTCGCGGAGGGCTGACCGCTTCTACGACTGGCCCCGTTCCGCGAGCCAGTGGTTCTCCTGTGACGCATGCGGCTGGTGAATCGGATGGTATTTCGCTGACGACCGATGTTGTTCCGGGTACGTTGAATCGTGGTGTTCCGGTTCTGCCCGCCGGCACATCGGGACTTTGTGCCTCGTTTTCTTGACCTATTCAAGAAAAGGTGGTGAAGTGTGACTGGCGACATAGCAGGGGCCGAGGTGGTGGAACGCCAGGCACCTTCTGCTGCTCCGCAGCCCGGAGTGGTAGAGCGACAACTGGATACGAACTTCGACTGAACGCACGCACGGCTACGCATGCATACGGAGGGACAACAATGACCCAGGACAAGTTGACGACCGGCGCAGGTGCCCCCGTCCCCGACAACCAGAACGTCATCACCGCAGGCCCTCGCGGACCACAGCTACTCCAGGACGTCTGGTTCCTCGAGAAGCTCGCACACTTCGACCGCGAGGTCATCCCGGAGCGTCGTATGCACGCGAAGGGCTCGGGCGCATACGGAACGTTCACGGTCACCAACGACATCTCGCAGTACACCACCGCGAAGATCTTCTCCGAGGTCGGTAAGAAGACCGAACTGTTCGCCCGGTTCTCCACCGTCGCCGGCGAGCGCGGTGCCGCCGACGCCGAACGCGACATCCGCGGCTTCGCGGTCAAGTTCTACACCGAGGACGGCAACTGGGATCTCGTCGGCAACAACACGCCGGTCTTCTTCTTCCGCGACCCGCTGAAGTTCCCCGACCTCAACCACGCCGTCAAGCGCGATCCGCGCACCAATCTGCGGAGCCCCAACAACAACTGGGACTTCTGGACGAATCTTCCGGAGTCGTTGCACCAGGTCACCATCGTGATGAGTGACCGCGGCATCCCCGCGTCGTACCGGCACATGCACGGTTTCGGATCGCACACCTTCAGCTTCATCAACGCCGAGGGCGAGCGGTTCTGGGTCAAGTTCCATCATCGTGTCCAGCAGGGCATCAAGAATCTGACCGATGCCGAGGCTGCGGCCCTCGTCGGGGCCGACCGCGAGAGCGCTCAGCGCGACCTGTTCGATGCGATCGAGGCCGGCGACTTCCCGAAGTGGAAGTTGTGCGTGCAGGTCATGCCGGAGGCCGACGCCGCGAAGGTTCCCTACCATCCGTTCGATCTGACGAAGGTGTGGCCGAAGGGCGACTACCCGCTCATCGAGGTCGGTGAGTGGGAGCTCAACCGAAACCCGGACAACTACTTCGCCGAGGTCGAGCAGGCTGCGTTCAACCCCGCGCACGTGGTCCCGGGTATCAGCTTCTCTCCCGACAAGATGCTGCAGGGGCGCCTGTTCTCCTACGGCGATGCGCAGCGGTACCGGCTGGGGGTCAACCACTTCCAGATTCCGGTCAATGCGCCGAGAAACGGGGTGAACAGCTTCCACCGCGACGGCGGGATGCGGGTGGACGGCAACCACGGCGGCAAGCTGCACTACGAGCCGAACAGCTACGGCCAGTGGCAGGAGCAGGCGGAGTACCGCAATCCGCCGCAGTCGGTGGGCGCCGTGGCGGATGCATGGAACTTCCGCGAGGACGACGACAACTACTTCTCGCAGCCCCGCGTGTTGTTCAACAACATGAGCGACGAGCAGAAGCAGGCGTTGTTCGACAACACCGCCCGCGCGATCGATGGCGCCGAAGAGATCGTGGTGCAGAGACACATCGACAATTGCACCCAGTGCGATCCCGCTTACGGTGAAGGCGTCGCGAAGGCGATTGCCGCGCTGAAGGGTGAACGACCGATCTAGACCGTCCCGTCCTACCCTGTGGGGTCGTCCGCGCAACGCGGGCGGCCCCACAGGTGTCTCGGCGAGATGGCACGGAAAGAATCACGGAATCCTCGACGAAACGTCCGGTGGGGTGCGCATGATGGAGTTCACGTGATCCGCCTCCGAAGGGAAGCCCAGTGAGCGCATACACCGTCGGAAGCCTCTCCTCCACGTCGATCAACCGGATTCTGTGCGAAAGCACAGATCAAGTTGGCACCGGACGACATGTCGTTCGTCGAGATCCCGATCAGGGATCTCCCGTTGTACAGCCAGGACTACGACGCCGATTACCCGCCGCAGGGACGCGCTCTCAAGGAAGCGATCGCGGCGGTCGATGCCATCCTCTTCGTCACGCCCGAGTTCAACCGGTCTATACCCGGCGGATTGAAGAACGCGATCGACTGGGCGTCGCGTCCGTGGGGGCAGAACTCCTTCGACCACATGCCCGTCGCGGTCATCGGCGCGTCGCCGGGCGGGATCGGTACCGCATTGGCGCAGCAGAGCGTCTACGTAAACCTGATACTTCCTGCCACCTACGTGCCAGGCGGTCCAGATCCACGTTCCTCACGGCTACCCGAGACATCTCGCGATGCCGCAGGCTCGACCGTGTCCCATACCGACGCTTGAAGTGCAGGACGAGACTTCGATTTGTTCACCCCCTCGCAAGAGGTTGATCTGGGAACGCTACGGCGGACCCGCCGATGCCGCGGCCTCGCCGGGGTCGGGCCGGTCTTGTCCCGACACTTGCGCACCGGCGCATGCTCGGTGGACCGGATCTCCAGGCTCCCAGCACGGGTGCGGACCGCAGCACCCCGGCCGAGTAGAGCGCGTTTGGCGAGGTTCACCCCCGCCACATGATCACGATTCCCACCCAGCCGGCAGGACTCACACCACGCGTGGTGATAGCCACCCGGGCGGGACAGTGGCGCGTCACACCCCGGACACAAGGCCGACGATCCCCGCGCCGGTACCGCCACCACCGCCACACCCGCCCGCGCGGCGGTATGGGCAAGCGCATCAGCGGCCTTGCGGCGTGCGGACTGCGCCGCCCGATTGTTGTTCACCCGGCCGTGACCACGCGGTTCGAGGGTGGACAGGTCCTCGACGGCGATCACCGTCGCGTCGGCGGCGGTGGCGTAGTCGGTGACTTGACGAGCGAAATGGAACGCGAGTTCCCGGTTGATCTTGCCGCGTTTGGCACCGACGGCGGTGCGGTTCGCGTCGAGGACCGCGATCTTCGCGTCCAGCTCCGTCCGGAGCTTCGGCGGTGCGTTCTCGGCGAGCCGGCGCAGCCGGGCCGATTTGCGGTGCAGCTGTTGCCCTTCCTGTTGCAACCGGGCGAGTTTGATGCCGAGGCCGCGGTCGTCGTAGGTGTAGCCCTGAAAATCGGAGATCAACCCGTCGGGACTTTCGGAGGCAATGGCCGCGGCGCCGAGGGTCGATGGGGACCAGTCCACCCCCACCGCCACCGTCGCGGTACTCAGTTCACTGGTGGGGACGGCTTCGGTGGCGGCGCACTGCAGCAACAGTCCCCGACCGTCGAGGATCAGGGTCGGTAGATGCCAGGCGGTGATCGCCCGGCCGTGCAGGTGCGGCGGGAGCGTCGCGGTCAACCGGACCGCCCGCCACTGCGCTCGCCCGGTGGGGGCGGCTGCGGTGGGCAGTTTCACCGTCAGCGTCAGGGTGTCGCCGGTGACGGTGAGTTCCGCGAGTTGTTTGTCGGTGGCCGCGAGGCGGGCCATGGCGCTGACCTGCGGTGGGGTTTGGATGTCGGTGATCCGCAGCCGTGTGGGCTGCGCTCCGTCCGAAGTCGCAGCGCCTGAGGTGCCATCGTCTGTGGTCGCCGCGCCCGTGGTTGCAGGGCCTGAAATCTTTGCACCCGAGGCCGTGTCGTCGACCAGGCTGGCACGCGCGACCAACTGCCGTCGTACACCCCGGGCGAACGCGGACGGCACGTACACCTCGCCGCTCGCCGGTGGGGCGAGATGTCCGGTGACGGGATCGAACCGGGCCGACAGTGCCGCGATCGCAGTGTCGCGGTAGGTCAAGGTCCGTAGTGTTGCGGTGGCGTGGGCGGTGACCACCCGCGTGACCCGCGACGGCACATAGATGTCGTCAGGGTAGGTGGGGGTCCAGCCGAGGCGGGCGGCAGCGACGTGTCCGTGTTTCGGCAGTGCCCGGCCCTGGCTGTCGTGGCCGGCGGCGAGGGTGTCGAAGGTGGCGGGGTGCCACAGCCGGGTGAGCAGGCCGGTTTCGGCGGCGGTGATCAGGTCGAGCAGCCACCGGATGCGGATGTCGAGGTCGTCGAGTCCGATCGGGTCGCCGGTGGTGGTATCGACCGCGAGATACGGTCGGGTGGTGAACCCGAACCGGCGACGGTCGGTGAGGTCGGTGCCGGTCATCGTTCACCACCCTGTTCGGTGTGGTCGTCGGTCGGTGCGGCTGCCGGTGATGTTTCGTCGTGGGCCGGCAGTGTGTCGCACCGTATCGTCGGGCACCGACACGTTCTGTTGGATGTGTTCTCGTGCAGCATTTTCACGTGGGGCGGGGAGCGGGGAGCGGCGGTTTTCTGCCTTGGCGGGTTCGGTGCTCGGCGGTGCACAACTGTGGTTCTGGTTGGCGGGGTGCTGACCGGTGGTACGGCATTCGAGGTACGAGTGCGAGGTCGGCCTGGGCGTTGATGTGGTGCCGGATTCGACATGGCGGGAAGGTGATCGGTCTTTCGGTGTGGTAGTGCGAACCTCATGGTGGGTATGGGGGTGTTCTGCGGCGTGCCGAGACACGGGAGGGAAGTGTCAGGAAGCGTTATCGAGTATCAGACTTCTCATCCACTGTTGTGAGCCTGCGCGCAGTGCTGAGCTTCACCAACACTCGTCAGATGACGGCGCCCGAGGGCTACATCACCTTCGATCCGGAGATCTACAGCGACGACGGCTCTATCTCCGATGACTCGACTGCCGAGTTCCTCAGGAAGTACGTGCAGGAGTTCCGCGAGCACATCGAGCGTGTTCTCACCGTCCTTCCGCGCAACCGCTGAGCAGGTTTCGCTCCTCATCGATGAGGTCCGCGCACGTGTGGCGTGATCTCGGGTGACCACCACCACACCGTTCCTTTTCTTGACTAATTCCAGAAAAGGGGCATACTTGAGGTCATGCAACGAACGGATGACTCACACTTCGGCCCCAAGGAACAGCTTCGTTCCGTGGGGCTCCGAGTGACGGCTCCGCGTGTTGCAGTACTCGATATGGTTGCCAGAAACCCGCATTCGGATGCCGACGAAATTTCCGCCGCCGTGCGAGACGAACTCGGCAAGGTCTCGACCCAGGCCGTGTACGACGTACTGAGGGCCTGCGTGGGTGCCGGCCTTCTCCGTCGGATCGAGCCGGCAGGATCGCCCGCCCGGTTCGAGACCCGCACCGGAGACAACCACCACCACCTGGTCTGCCGTAATTGCGGCATCGTCGTCGACGTCGACTGCGCCGTCGGTGCTGCACCCTGCCTTACTCCGTCGGACGCCGGAGGCTTCGTCATCGACGAAGCCGAGGTGACCTTCTGGGGTCTGTGCGAATCCTGCCGCTGAACCCTTTTCGCTACCCACTGCACGCACGGAGTCGCTTCGGCGGCCCGTGTCGACGCGTCGTCCCCGCTTGCGGGACCGCCCATTCGGAGGTCACACACATGACGAACACCCGTTTCACCACCAACAACGCCGGTAACCCGGTCGCCAGTGACGACACCTCGTTGACCGCGGGAGCGCAGGGCCCGATCCTGCTGCACGACCATTACCTGATCGAGAAGCTTGCACACTTCAACCGTGAGCGCGTTCCCGAGCGTGTCGTCCACGCGAAGGGCGGCGGTGCCTTCGGTGAACTCGTCGTCACCGAGGACGTGAGTGCCTACACGAAGGCGAAGCTGTTCCAGCCCGGTGTGAAAACCGAGTCGCTGGTGCGTTTTTCGACTGTCGCAGGTGAGCAGGGAAGCCCTGACACGTGGCGCGACCCACGCGGTTTCGCGATGAGGTTCTACACGGAGGACGGCAACTACGACCTCGTCGGCAACAACACGCCGGTCTTCTTCATCAAGGATCCGATCAAGTTCCCCGACTTCATCCACTCGCAGAAGCGACTGCCGGGCTCCGGCCTGCGCGACCACACCATGCAGTGGGATTTCTGGACGTTGCGTCCGGAGACCGCGCACCAGGTGACCTGGCTGATGGGTGACCGTGGCATTCCGCGTACCTGGCGGCACATGGACGGCTTCGGCTCGCACACCTACCAGTGGATCAATGCCGAGGGCGAACGATTCTGGGTCAAATACCATTTCAAGACCGACCAGGGCATCGAAACCCTCACTGCCGCGGAGGCCGACGTGCTCGCGGGCACCGATCCCGACTACCATCGGGCCGACCTGTACCAGGCGATCGAACGCGGCGAATTCCCCAGTTGGACGCTGCACGTGCAGGTCATGCCGGTTGCGGAGGCCGAGGGCTATCGGTTCAACCCGTTCGACCTCACCAAGGTCTGGTCGCAGAAGGACTATCCGCTGATCAAGGTGGGTACCTGGACCCTGAATCGCAACCCGCGCAACTTCTTCGCCGAGATCGAGCAGGCTGCGTTCTCGCCGTCGCATGTCGTGCCTGGCATCGGATTCTCGCCCGACAAGATGCTGCTGGGCCGGGTGTTCTCCTACGCGGACGCACACCGCTACCGCGTGGGGGCGAACCATGCGCAGCTGCCGGTCAATGCACCGAAGAACAAGGTGGAGTCGTACTCGCAGGACGGGAACATGGCGTACTCGTTCAACGACCCCGCGACGCCGGTGTACGCACCGAACAGCTTCGGGGGTCCGCACGCGGACCCTGAGCGTGCGGGTGACGACGGACTGTGGGACTTCGGCACCGAGGCGGTGCGAGCCGCATATGTCCAGCACGCGGAGGACGACGACTTCGGCCAGGCCGGCACGTTGGTCCGTGAAGTCATGGACGATGCCACGCGGGAACTTCTGGTCGGCAACATCGTCGGCCACGTGCTCGGAGGCACCTCCGAGGCCTTGTACGAGCGCATCTTCGAATACTGGCGCAACGTCGATGCCGATCTCGGGAAGAAGGTCGAGGAAGGCGTGCGGACCGGGTGTGCCTGACTACTCAGGTCCGCGGCCCGCGAAGCCTCAGGCCAGGCCCCACAGGTAGATTGCAACGGCCAGTGCCAACACGATCAGTGACTGTGCGTCCATGATGCGAACCCCCTTCGTCGGTCGAGGATGAACCGTACAACCATCATCTCTCGTCCCGACGCTCGGGGCACGGTCGTCGGCCTCGTCGACACGATCCCGTGACACAGCCACATCGTCGGTGCAGGTTACGCCGGCGCCCGGCGTCGAGTATCTCGCACGCACGTGGGTTCGGCCACACATGATTCGATTCGGAAGCATTCCGCCGCGAAAACTGTTGAATTCGGCGGTATACGAAAATGAGAGGAGTGCGAAAGATGAACAGCCCCATCACGAGCACACTGTCGGAGAAGAACCAGAAGGTCGCAGGAGACGCGCTGCAGAGCGTGCTCGTCGATCTGATCGACCTGAGCCTGATCGGCAAGCAGGCGCACTGGAACGTCGTCGGATCCCAGTTCCGTAGTGTCCACCTCGCCCTCGATGAACTCGTCACGGCGACAAGGGATTTCACCGACCAGGTCGCCGAGCGGATGACCGCGATCGGCGTCAGTCCGGATGGGCGTGCCGATACGGTTGCCCGCGACAACGGCACCAAGGGCTTCGGTGAAGGCTGGAGCAAGGACGAAGAGGTCGTCGCGTCGATCGTCGGTAACCTCGCGGCGGTGATCACCCGGCTGCGTGAGCGTATCGAACTCACCGGCGACGTGGACCCGGTCACGGAGGACCTCCTGATCGGTCAGGTCGCTCGACTCGAGCAGCTTCACTGGATGTGGCAGGCCCAGCTCGTCTGACGCTCGACCGCCCGGAAGGGGGCGCCCCGCCCCGCGGGGGGGGGGGGCCCCCCCCACAACGACCCGGAATTCGAGGTGCC
>NZ_JBHWWZ010000083.1:0-14495 GCF_042730275.1 Rhodococcus sp. NPDC060086 | reverse complement strand
CCGCACCCGTGTGGGTGCAGCGCCCGCCGTCGTGAGCTTCAGAGAGCGATCAGTGCTTCTCCGGACCGAGGTGGTACTCGAACACCAGTCCCGCAGCTGCAGAGATGACCAGCACGGTTGCGATCACGATCATCCAGCCCTGGAAGAAGGCCAGTGAGATGGCGGCGAACGCAGCGGCGCCTGCCAGCAGGATCGGCCAGTAGCTACCGGCACTGAAGAAGCCCAGGTCGCCTGCACCATCGCTGATCTCTGCGTCCTCGAAGTCCTCGGGTCGCGTATCGAGACGTCGAGCGACGAACCGGAAATAGGTTCCGATGATGAGCGTCAGCCCAGCAGACAATGCGAGCGCGGTGAGACCTGCCCACTCGATGCCCTTGTCCGACAGCCCCGTGAAGACGCCGTAGACGATGGCGACGAGTACGAAGAACACCGTGACGAGTTCGAAGATCTTGGCTTCGAGGTTCATATCAGCACTTGTCCTTGTCGATGAGAGGTGTCACTCGCCCGCAGCGACGCTCGCCGAGCGGTCTGTGCGGTCGGTCTTGAACGGGTGGGTCGTGATCGCGAGCGGATCCTCACCGATCGCTTCGAGTGCCTGGGCGTTGGTCAGACCCTCGCCACCGTCCTCGACGGGCTTACGCAGTTCGATGTACTCCGTGAACTTCTCCGGAGACACAGCGCGTACCTCGAAGTTCATCATCGCGTGGTAGGTACCGCACATCTCGGCACAGCGACCGACGAATGCACCTTCTCGCTCGATCTCGGAGATCTGGAACACCGGATCGGAGTTGTTGTTCAGCGGGTTCGGGTTCACGTCGCGCTTGAACAGGAACTCGGGGACCCAGAACGCGTGGATGACATCCGACGATGCGAGATTGAATTCGATCCGATTACCGGTCGGCAGCACCAGGACGGGAATCTCCTCGGTTGTACCGACGGTCTCGATCTTGTCGTAGTTCAGGTACGACAGATCCGACACCCCAGCACCGTGGATGGGTCCCGGTTCTGCATGCTCGCCGGCGGTCGCCGGGTCGAACGGCTCGGATGCCGTGGCATCCTCTGCTTCCTGATCGACACCGTCGTAGACGTTGCCACCCATGTCGACAGTGCGGTAGCCGAACTTCCAGTTCCATTGGAACCCGGTGACGTCGACGACGACGTTCGGGTTGTCTTCCTTCACCAGCACGTAGTTCTGGACCACGACCGTGAAGTAGAAAAGTACACAGACCGCCACGAAGGGCGCTGCGGTGTAGAGCAGTTCGAGCGGGACGTTGTACGCCGTCTGCCGAGGGAACTCTGGAGAGTTCTTCTTCTTACGATGGAAGAGAATCGTCCAGAACATCAGGCCCCACATGAGGACGCCCATGGCGAGGGCGGCGACAACCGACCACGTCCACAACTCGCGCATACGCTCGGCCTGGGGAGTAATACCCTCCGGCCAGCCGAAACGAAGAACTTCTTCGCTCGAGCACCCCGTCAACACCAAGGCTGCAATGCCGAGTGATGCTGAGAGCCCGAACCGCCGAAGGATCCGACCTTGCGCCACGTTCACGCCTTCCTGATCGCCGCAATTTCGTTAGGGCACACCCGAAGGGCTGACCCAATTACTACGCAGCGTAGACCAAAGGCGACCACTATCCATCCTCGGGGCACGAAGATCGTGTCGCGTCGGATGGCTCGGCCGGATGCAGTCGTCGATGACGACGTGTTTTGCGCGATGCCGATGAAGAACTCGATCGGCGATCTGCGGCATACTCCACAGTGACCAACGTCGGATCCCGGCTCGGAGTTCCCGCATCCATGCGCGCTGCGAACGTGAAGGGGACCGACTCACCCCCGATTGGAATCGAGGTACCGAACTCCGTGTGCGGACTGCTCGGGTTTCTGACCAACGAAGGCACCAGCGACGACGCCGTCTCGCGCGTCGGCAACGCACTGCATTGCCTGCGCCACCGCGGACCGGACGAACACGGTACCTGGCACGACGCCGACCTCGTCCTCGGCTTCAACCGTCTGTCGATCATCGATATCGCCCATTCGCATCAACCGTTGCGTTGGGGACCGCCGGAACAGCCCGACCGGTACGCGCTGACGTTCAACGGTGAGGTCTACAACTACCTCGAACTGCGCAAGGAACTGGCCGACGAGCACGGCGCCGAGTTCGCAACCGAGGGCGACAGCGAAACGATCGTCGCGGCGTTCCACTACTGGGGTGCCGACGCAGTGCGCCGGTTGCGGGGCATGTTCGGGTTCGCGATCTGGGACACGGAGACACGCGAACTGTTCCTCGCCCGCGACCCGTTCGGCATCAAGCCGCTGTTCCTCGCAACGGGCTCGTCCGGTACCGCGTTCGGCAGCGAGAAGAAGAGCCTGCTCGAACTCGCCGACGTGATCGGCATCGACACCGAACTCGACGAGCGTGCGATCGAGCACTACACGGTGCTGCAGTACGTGCCGGAGCCCGAGACTCTGCACCGCAGCATCACGCGCCTCGAGTCCGGCTCCTATGCCCGTGTCCGACCGGGTTCCGCGCCGGAGACGACGCGCTACTTCACCCCGACCTTCCCGGTGCGCCCATTCGCGGCGGGACGCGAGAAGGATCGCTACCGCGAGATCGCCGAGGCGCTCGAGGACTCGGTCGCCAAGCACATGCGCGCCGACGTGACTGTCGGTTCGTTCCTGTCCGGTGGGATCGACTCGACTGCGATTGCTGCCCTTGCCAAGCGACACAACCCGAACCTGATCACCTTCACCGCGGGATTCGAGCGCGAGGGCTACTCGGAGGTGGACGTCGCGGCGGAATCCGCGGAGGCAATCGGGGCACGGCACATCGTGCGGGTCGTCTCCCCCGCCGAGTTCGCCGCGGCGATCCCCGAGATCGTCTGGTATCTGGACGACCCCGTCGCGGACCCCGCCCTGGTGCCGTTGTGGTTCATCGCGCGGGAAGCCCGCAAGCACGTGAAGGTGGTGCTCTCGGGCGAGGGCGCCGACGAGCTGTTCGGCGGCTACACCATCTACCGCGAGCCGCTGTCCCTGAAGCCGTTCGAGTATCTGCCGTCGCCGTTGCGTCGCGCCGTGGGGAAGCTGTCCGACCGCATCCCCGAGGGCACCCGCGGAAAGAGTCTGCTCAACCGTGGTTCGATGCCCCTCGAAGAGCGGTACTACGGCAACGCGCGTAGTTTCAACGACGCCCAGCTGCGCTCGGTGCTGCGTGAGTTCCGTCCGGAATGGACGCACCAGGACGTGACTGCTCCGATCTACGCCCAGTCCACCGGATGGGACCCGGTCGCGCGGATGCAGCACCTGGATCTGTTCACATGGCTGCGCGGCGACATCCTCGTCAAGGCCGACAAGGTGACGATGGCGAACTCGCTGGAACTGCGGGTTCCGTTCCTCGACTCCGAGGTCTTCCGGGTGGCCTCACAGGTGCCGTTGGATCAGAAGATCACCAAACAGACGACGAAGTACGCGCTGCGGCAGGCACTCGAAGGCATCGTCCCACCGCACGTGCTGCACCGGGCGAAGCTCGGCTTCCCGGTTCCGATGCGCCACTGGCTTGCAGGCACGGAGCTGTTCGACTGGGCTCACGAGGTGATCAGCGAGTCCCAGACCGATCACATCCTGAACAAGGCCGCGATCACGAAGATGCTGCACGCTCATCGCGAAGGCCCCATCGATCACAGCCGCCGACTGTGGACGCTGCTGGTCTTCATGATCTGGCACGGAATCTTCGTGGAGAAGCGCATCGTGCCGCAGATCCAGGAACCGACCTATCCGGTCGAGCTCTAGGTCGAGGACGTTCCGGACGACGATGGCGTCCCTCCTCGCGGAGGGACGCCATCGTGTTCTCATCGGTTCATTCGAGGAGACACTCCGTCAGAGGATCGCGGCGATCTCGTCGGCCGCTGCGGAGCCGTACGCATCGGCGAGTCTCTTCAGCGCGTCGGCCCGGTCGAAGACCCATTCCTGGGTACCGGTGGTTTCGAGGACGTGGACGGCGACGAGCGACCCGAGCTGTGCCGCGCGCTCGACACCGAGTCCGGCGCGGTGGCCGAGGAGGAAGCCTGCACGGAACGCGTCACCGACACCGGTGGGGTCGACCTTGGCGCGCTCGGGCACCACGCCGACCTGGATCCAGTTGTCGTCGGCATCGACGATCCGGGCCCCGTCACCGCCGAGGGTGGTGACGCGCATTCCGACCTTGGCGCGGATCTCGTCGTCCGTCAGCCCGGTCTTCTGCTTGAGCAGGCCCCACTCGTATTCGTTCGTGAACAGGTACTCGGCGCCGTCGATGAGCGCCTCTGCCTGCCGGCCGTCGAGCCGTGCGAGCTGCTGCGACGGGTCGGCGACGAACGGAATGCCGAGCCGGCGGCACTCCTCGGTGTGGCGGATCATCGCGTCGGGGTCGTTTGCACCGATCAGGACGAGATCGACACCGTGCTTCTCGACGACATCGGCGAGGGAGATCTCGCGGGCTTCGGACATCGCACCCGGGTAGAACGAGGCGATCTGCGCCATGTCCTCGTCGGTGGTGCACACGAATCGGGCCGTGTGTGCCGTCGTCGAGGTGTGGACGGCATCACAGTTGACGCCGTGCTGCTCGAGCCAGCCACGGTACTCGGCGAAATCGGCGCCGACGGCTCCCACCAGCACCGGCGCACCACCGAGGACACCCATGGCGAAGGCAATGTTGCCGCCCACGCCACCGCGCCGGACGACGAGGTCGTCGACGAGGAAGCTCAGCGAGATGTGCGCGAGCTGATCTGCGAGCAACTGCTCCGCGAATCGTCCGGGGAAGCGCATGAGGTGGTCGGTGGCGATGGAGCCGGTTACGGCGATGGTCACGTGGAGAGGCCTTTCCGCGGAAACAAGTTTCGGGGCGACGACAATCGATACGGCGCATCGATCGACGGCCGCAGCGGTCCCACGGTACCCGGCAGATACGTCAGGGCCCCGGCACGGTTACGTACCGGGGCCCTGACGGGCGAACTCAGTTGAACGAATCGCCGCACGCGCAGGAGCCGGTGGCCTGCGGGTTGTCGATCGTGAAGCCCTGCTTCTCGATCGTGTCGACGAAGTCGATGGACGCACCCTCGACGTAGGGAGCACTCATCCGATCGACGGCGAGGCTGACGCCCTGGAAGTCGACGGTGAGGTCGCCGTCGAGGGATCGGTCGTCGAAGAACAACTGGTAACGGAGGCCGGCGCAACCACCGGGCTGCACAGCGATGCGCAGCGCGAGATCGTCGCGACCCTCCTGGTCGAGAAGCGCCTTCGCCTTCGCGGAGGCAGCCTCGGTCATGATGACGCCGTGGGTGGCGGTCTCTTGCTGGACAGTCATGGGCGCTCCCTGTCGTTCGAATTCAACCCGGATGAGTCAACGGTACCGCGCGGGAATCTATTCCTCATGCATGAGTTGCTCACATTCATCGCATGTCGGGTCCACTCCGGTGGGCGGTTTTCCGGTTCTCCCCGGTATCCATATAGCCTTGAAGAGTGAAGTTGCTACGCCGCGGTGGTTCCGACGACTCCGACAAGCCGGCAATGTCCGTGCCCGAGGCTCTCGCCGAGGAAGGCACGGCGCAGGCTGCGTCCCCCTCGAAGGTCACCGAGGGGAAGGGACGCCCGACACCCAAACGACGCGATGCCGAGGGCAGGCGTCGTGGCCCGGTGGCGCCGGCTCCGCTCACCGCCAAGGAGGCGCGTGCGCGTCGGAAGGCCGCACGTAAGTCCAAATCGAAGGACGAGCGCAAGGCCGACTCCGCGCAGCGGCGTGCCGATGCGTCCGAGCGACGCAACCGCATGCTTGCCGGCGAGGAGAAGTTCCTCCTCCCCCGCGACCGTGGTCCTGTGCGCGCCTACGTGCGCGACATCGTCGACAGCCGACGCAATCTCGTCGGCCTGTTCATGCCTCTTGCCCTGGTGCTCATCATGACGATGTTCCTCGGACCGGTCATCCAGCAGTACGTCACCCTCGCGATGTTCGTGATGATGCTGCTGATGGTGATCGAAGGTATCTACCTCGGTCGGATGGTCAACAAGAAGGTTCGAGCACGGTTCCCGGATTCCACCGACGGCGGTTTCGGCCTCGGCTGGTATGCGTTCGTGCGCGCATCGCAGATCCGCAAGTTGCGGGCGCCGCTTCCCCGGGTCAAACCGGGCGACGCTATCTGACCGGCTTCACCCGGAATCTCAGTTGTGCGGTGCGCCGCACGGCTGCAACACGACAGGCAACGATTCGGCCGCGGTCTCGGCGTCATCCGACGCGCACGTCCGCGGCCGTGTCGCATCCGCCGGGCGGAAGTAGTTGTACCGCAGTGGCGCTCGACGCACCCCGCGGGGAGCCATGAAGTTCACCCGACGAACGATTTCGAGGCCGACGGCGAATACCGCCAGGACGACCGCAACAAGGACGAGTTCCGACATGGGTCCGATTCTTCGCACCGGAACCGTCCACTGACAGTGGCAGAAAAGACAGATTGCCTCGATTTTCTGCCACTCTCTCGGTTGATAGCGTCTAGCCGGTGAAGACCCACGCGAGAGGTGCCCTGTGAGCAGCGATCCCACGCCCGTTCCGGACAGAACAGCAGTACCGGACAAGACCGCAGATCCTGCCGACATCGACTTTCCTGCCATCGACGCCCCGAATCGGGAGGTCTACCTGCTGGCAGAAGCACGGCAACGAGATCTCACCAAGCCGGCAGGGTCGCTGGGGCGGCTCGAGGAGTTCGGCTGTTGGGCGTCGTCGTGCCAGGGCGAGGTCCCGCCCCACCCGTTCCGGCAGCCGCGAGTGGTCGTGTTCGCGGGCGACCACGGTGTCGCACGCACCGGTGTTTCGGCGTATCCGCCTGAGGTGACGGCGCAGATGGTCGCGAATCTGGTCGCAGGCGGCGCCGCAGTGAACGTGCTGGCAGCCAATTGCGGGGCACAAGTCCGCGTGGTGGACATGGCAGTGGACTGCGACACCGAACCCGAGGTGTCCGCCTACAAGATCCGCCGGTCGAGCGGCTGCATCGACCGCGAGGACGCACTGACCCACGAGGAGACCCTGCGCGCGATCGCCGCGGGCCGTGCGATCGCCGACCGCGAGGTCGACGAGGGTGCGGATCTCCTCATCGCCGGCGACATGGGCATCGGCAACACCACCCCGGCAACCGTTCTGATCGCCACCCTGACCTCGACCGAACCGGTCGCGGCGGTGGGGCGCGGCACCGGTATCGACGACGCCGGGTGGATGCGCAAGGTGTCGGCCATCCGCGATGCGATGCGGCGAGCACGCCCGTTCGTGAAGAATCCGGTCGCGCTGCTGCGGACCGCCGGTGGCGCTGATCTCGCTGCGATGGCCGGGTATCTCGCACAGGCGGCGGTGCGGCGCACACCCGTGGTGCTCGACGGGGTGGTCGTCACCGCAGCGGCGATGCTCGCAGAAGAACTCGCGCCCGGTGCGCGCCGCTGGTGGGTTGCGGGACACCGATCGTCGGAACCCGCACACAGCGTCGCCCTCCGCCATCTCAGGCTCGAACCGATCGTCGAGTTCGACATGCGACTCGGCGAAGGGTCGGGTGCTGTCACCGCGGTGCCCATCCTTCAGGGTGCTGTCTCCATCCTCGCGAACATGGCAACATTCGCCGAGGCCGGCGTGACGACCCGTGACGCAGCCGACTCCCCCGCCGGCCCCTCCGACGCCTGATGCGGCGCGTGCAGGGCGGCGTCGCGTTGGCGCTGTCGTGGCTGACGGTCGTACCCGTGCGCGGTCCACAGGAGATCGATCGCACCGTGGCGGGTCATGCGATCAGCGCCGCGCCGCTCGCCGGGCTCGTCCTCGGAGGCGCGGCGACGGCAGTCGCGTGGGCGGGCTCCGCTGCCGTGGCGAACGCCGCGATCATCGGATTCGTGTGTGTCGGCTTCCTTGCCCTCGCGACACGGGGCATGCACATCGACGGCCTGGCCGACACCGCGGACGGTCTCGGCTGCTACGGCCCACCCGAGCGTGCCCGGGAGGTGATGAAATCCGGGGGCGTCGGCCCGTTCGGGGTGGCCGCATTGATCGTCGTGCTCGGCTTGCAGGCCGTGTCGTTCGGTGCACTCGCCGACACCGGTTCGTGGGCGGCGCTCGGGTTTGCAGTCGCGTTCGGCCGGGTGGCGGTCGTGCCGGCGTGCAGGCGAGGACTCCCCGCCGTCGAGGGCAGCGGATTCGGAACACTCGTCGCAGGTTCGCAGGGACCCGTGACGATCGGCGTGTGGAGCCTCGTCGCGATGGGCGCCGCCGCCGTGTGCGTGCCAGGTCCCCTGTGGCTCGGCCCGGTCGCGGTGGTCGTGGCGCTGGCGCTGTCGTGGTGGTTCGTGAAGCACTGCGTCACCCGGTTCGGTGGCCTGGGCGGGGACGTACTCGGTGCGACGGCCGAAGGCTGTGTGACCCTGCTCGCCGTCGTTGCCGCCTGCGCCGTCTGACGTTCGGAATGGGAGTGGGCGTGCCCGTCATCGACGGACACGCCCACTTCTCATGCCTGACTCATGCGCGCAGCGTCGTCATCCACCCGTGCGTGTCAGCGAACGTGCCACGCTGAATTCCGGTCAGCGTGTCGCGCAGCGCCATCGTGATCGGTCCGGGCTCTCCACCGGCGATAGTGAACTCACCGTCGCGGTCCTTGACGCTCCCGACGGGCGTGATCACCGCAGCCGTGCCGCACGCGAACACCTCGGTGATCTCGCCGGAGGCCGCCTTCTCACGCCATTCGTCGGTGCTGATGCGCTGCTCTTCGACCGACAGACCCGAATCGATCGCGAGCGTGAGCAGTGACTCGCGGGTGATGCCGGGCAGCAGCGAACCCGACAACTCGGGGGTGACCAGGCGCGCGTCGGGACCCGCCCCGTACACGAAGTACAGGTTCATGCCGCCCATCTCTTCGACGTACTTCCGCTCGATGGCGTCGAGCCACACGACCTGATCGCATCCCTGCTCTGCGGCATGCGCCTGCGCGACCAGCGAGGCCGCGTAGTTGCCCGCGAACTTGGCAGCACCCGTACCGCCCGGTGCGGCACGCACGTATTCGCGCGAAAGCCACACGCTGACCGGCTTGACCCCGCGCGGGAAATACGCGCCTGCAGGCGAGGCGATGAGCAGGTACTTGTACTCGGCTGCAGGGCGAACACCGAGAGCCGGCTCGGTCGCGAACATGTACGGACGCAGGTAGAGCGATGATTCACCGCCTGCCTCGGGGACCCACTCGTGATCGACGTCGAGCAGTTCGGTGATCGACCTGGCGAACAGTTCCTCGGGCAGATGTGGCATCGCGATGCGGTCGGCAGACCGGTTGAACCTGGCCGCATTGGAATCCAGGCGGAACGACGCGATGCTGTCGTCGCTCTGCCGGTACGCCTTGAGCCCTTCGAAGATCGCCTGGCCGTAGTGCAACACCATCGCGGCGGGATCCAGCGAGATGGGCGCGTAGGGCTCGACCTTCGCGTCGTGCCAGCCGATGCCCTCGGTGTAGGTGATCGTCACCATGTGATCGGTGAAGTACCGGCCGAAGCCGGGATCGGCAAGGATTTCCCGGCGCCGCTCCGCGGAAATCGGTGAGGGATGCGGGACGCGAGCGAATTCGAGGACACCTGTCATGAATGACAATGGTAACCAACCGCCCCCGCCGCCTACTTGGTGTGGTCCTCGACGAACGGCGGAGAGACCACCTCGGCGCGAAGCGAGCGGCCGCGCACATCGACGCTCACCTCGTCGCCGGCCGTGAGCCCGGCATCGGTGTCGAGCAGAGCGAGTGCGATGCCGACCTTGAGCGTCGGAGAGAAGGTGCCCGAGGTGGTTTCCCCCACCGAAGCACCATCCTTCAGGACCGTCTGGCCCTGGCGCAGCACACCGCGGTCGAGGGCCCGGAGACCCCACAGGCGACGTTTCGGACCCACCTCCTTCTCTTCGACCAGGGCTTCCCGACCCCAGAACTCCGGCTTCTTCCAACCGACTGCCCAGCCGGTACGAGCCTGCAACGGTGAGATCGCGAGCGAGAGCTCGTGCCCGTGCAAGGGGTAACCCATCTCGGTGCGCAAGGTGTCGCGGGCGCCGAGACCGGCAACCTGTCCCCCTGCAGCACGCACTGCGGCCTCCAACGCACGGAACAGTGCCTCTGCGCCGTCCCAGCTCGGCAGGACCTCGAACCCTCGCTCGCCGGTGTACCCGCTGCGGCACACGCGCACGGGTGTCCCGTTCCATTCCGCGTCGACGAACCCCATGTAGGAGATCTCCGTCGGCAATCCCAGTTCCGTCAGGATGTCGGCCGACTTCGGTCCCTGCACCGCCAGCACCGCATACCCGCGATGCTGATCCGTGACGGTCACCCCGGCTGGGGCCTTCGCGACGAGTTCTGCGACGACCGCTGCGGTGTTCGCGGCGTTCGGCACGAGGAAGAGTTCGTCGTCTGCGACGTAGTAGACGATGAGATCGTCGATGACACCGCCGGATTCGGTGCAACACAGCGTGTACTGCGCCTTACCCGGCCCGATCTTCGCCAGATCGTTGGTCAGAGCCGAGTTCACGAACTCTGCGGCGCCCGGACCCGCGACCAGCGCCTTGCCGAGGTGGCTGACGTCGAACAGGCCCACGGTCTCACGGACAGCAGCGTGCTCGGCGACCGTGCCTGCGTAGGACACCGGCATCTCCCAGCCGCCGAACGGCGCAAAGGTCGCGCCGAGTTCGACGTGAACGGCATGGATCGGGCCCCGCTGCAATTCCTGGTCGCTCATGTGACAGAAGGTTAGTCGACCCGCTGCGGAACAAGGCCGGGTCCGGCCACACCGACGGCATCTCCGCGCGGTCACTAGCATCGTTCTGGACCCCCTGTCCGCCACCTTCGTCTGCCTAGGAGTTGCCCAGTGAGTGCACCGACCCCGGAGTTGCCCGAACTCGTTCTCGCCGGCTCGGTATCCAAGCGAGCCGACGTACTCGTCGTCGGACTGACGTCATCCGACGGAACCCCAGAGGTTCTGCTCGGTGACGGCGTGATCGACGAGGACGTGCTCGGGAGCATTCTCGACGCGGTGCAGGCCGTCGGAGCCACCGGCCGCGCCGAGGAGATCACACGCGTCCCCGCTCCCGCCGAACTCCCCGTCTCGAGTGTCATGGCCGTCGGACTGGGCGCCGCCGACAGCATCGACGCCGAGCAGGTGCGCCGCGCGGCCGGAGCCGCCTCCCGAGCATTGGCCGGTGTGTCCACCGTCGCGACGACCTTGTCTGCCGTCGACCTCGGCGCCGCTGCGGAAGGCTTTGCGCTCGGCGCGTACAGCTACACCGAGTTCCGCTCCGAGAAGTCGGCTCCGGGCGCAGACAAGAAGCCGCCGTCCCGGATCGAACTGCTCGTCGCCTCCACACGTGACCGCGCCGCGAAGGCCGAACTCGCCCGATCGACGGCGATCGCTGAAGCGGTCGCGACCGCCCGCGAGTTCGTCAACACCCCGCCCAGCCACCTGTACCCGGCGTCGTTCGCCGAGCGCGCGAAGGCGTTGGGCGAGGCAGCTGGACTGAAGGTCGAGGTGCTCGACGAGAAGGCTCTCGAAAAGCAGGGTTTCGGCGGCATCGTGGGTGTCGGCAAGGGATCATCGCGGCCCCCGCGGCTCGTGCGCCTGTCGTACGCCTCGAAGAAGCGCAAGGCCCCGAAGATCGCGCTCGTCGGCAAGGGTGTCACGTTCGACACGGGTGGCATCTCCATCAAACCTGCCGCAGGCATGGAAGCGATGACCTCCGACATGGCGGGCGCCGCTGCCGTGGTCGCCACAGTGGTGCTCGCCGCGAAGCTCGGCGTTGCCGCCGATGTCACGGCCACGGTTCCGATGGCCGAGAACATGCCGTCGTCGACGGCACAGCGCCCCGGCGATGTCCTGACCCAGTACGGCGGAACCACCGTCGAGGTGATCAACACCGACGCAGAGGGCCGGCTGATTCTCGCCGACGCAATCGTGCGCGCCTGTGAGGACGAGCCCGACTACCTGATCGACACCGCGACGCTGACCGGCGCGCAGATGGTCGCGCTCGGCACCCGCACACCCGGCGTGATGGGCACCGAGGAGTTCCGCGACCGGGTCGCCGGCCTGTCGCAGGAGGTCGGCGAGAACGGCTGGGCGATGCCGCTGCCGACGTACATGCGCTCGGACCTCGACTCGCGGGTCGCCGACCTCGCGAACGTCAGCCCGAACCGATGGGGCGGCATGCTCACCGCAGGTCTTTTCCTGAAGGAATTCGTCGCCGAAGGTGTGCAGTGGGTACACATCGACGTCGCCGGTCCGGCATTCAACACCGGTGGCCCCTTCGGCTACGTCGGCAAGGGCGGCACCGGTGTTCCGGTACGCACGATGCTCGCTGTGATCGAGGACGTCGCAGAACACGGATGACGCGAATTGCCCATTGTTGCCGCGGCGCGGCCGTTCCATTCGAGACGAGCGGGACGGCCGCGTGGGGCCGGACACACTGCGAAAGTGGTGTGAGCAGTTCTGCCCCTCGTCGAACATGAGATGGCGACGAGTGCAAGGATGGTTCCGGGCGTGCCTCCTCCGGTATCGGCCCGCGAGAACACCTGAACCAACCGCACGAGTCCCCGGCCTCGAGCACAATGGGAACGCGACCACACAATGGTCGACACCCACGAGTCGGTACAACTCAACACACCCGAACACAACCGTCGAGGAGTCAACAGACATGGCCTTCTCCGTCCAGATGCCAGCGCTTGGTGAGAGCGTCACCGAGGGAACTGTCACGCGATGGCTCAAGCAGGAAGGGGACACGGTCGAAGTCGATGAGCCGCTGCTCGAAGTCTCCACGGACAAGGTCGACACCGAGATCCCGTCCCCTGCTGCCGGCGTGCTGATCAAGATCGTCGCTCAGGAAGACGACACCGTCGACATCGGCGGCGAGCTCGCGCAGATCGGTGAGGCAGGCGAGTCCGCAGGTAGCGCACCTGCTCCGGCAGCCGAGGCGCCCGAGGCCGAAGCCGAGCCCGAAGCCGAGCCCGAGCCCGAGGCCGCGTCGGCCCCCGCAGCAGCACCCGCCCCGACGAGCAACGGTGCGGGCACCCCCGTCACCATGCCCGAACTGGGCGAGTCCGTCACCGAAGGCACCGTCACCCGCTGGCTCAAGGCCGTCGGCGACGAGGTCGCCGTCGACGAACCGCTCCTCGAGGTCTCCACCGACAAGGTCGACACCGAGATCCCGTCCCCCGTCGCCGGAATCCTCACCGAGATCTCCGCACAGGAAGACGACACCGTCGAGGTCGGCGGCCAGCTCGCCGTCATCGGCACCGAAGCCCCCGCAGAGCAGCCGGCAGAACCCGCCGCACCGGCACCGGCAGCCGAGAAGCCCACTGCTGCGCCTGCCGAGGAAGCAGCACCTGCACCCGCAGCCACGCCGGCACCGACGTCTGCACCTGCTGCTCCGGCGCCGAAGACCGAGCAGGCCGCTGCACCGTCCGGCGATGCGACGCCGTACGTCACTCCGCTCGTGCGCAAGCTTGCTTCGCAACACGACGTCGACCTGTCGACGGTCAAGGGCACCGGTGTCGGTGGCCGTATCCGTAAGCAGGACGTGGTCGCAGCCGCCGAAGCGAAGAAGGCCCCTGCAGCCGCCCCCGCCGCCGCAGCAGCAGCGACACCCGCGACAGCAGCGCCGTCCGGCGTTGCTCCGGGCGTGCGTCCCGAGCTGGCGAATCTGCGTGGAACCACGCAGAAGGCCAACCGCATCCGTCAGATCACCGCGACGAAGACTCGCGAGTCGCTGCAGAACACTGCGCAGCTCACGCAGACCTTCGAGGTCGACGTCACCAGGATCGCCCAGTTGCGTAGCCAGGCGAAGAAGTCGTTCGCCGAGCGTGAGGGCGTCAACCTGACGTATCTGCCGTTCTTCGCAAAGGCCGTTGTCGAGGCACTCAAGGTGCATCCGAACATCAACGCGTCGTACGACGAGGCCAACAAGCAGATCACTTACCACGCGGCCGAGCACCTCGGAATCGCCGTGGACACCGAGCAGGGGCTGCTCTCCCCGGTGATCCACAATGCCGGAGACCTGTCGCTGGGTGGTCTTGCACGCGCGATCGCGGATATCGCCGAGCGCTCGCGCAATGGTGGCCTCAAGCCCGACGAGCTCTCCGGCGGCACCTTCACGATCACGAACATCGGTAGCCAGGGCGCCCTGTTCGACACCCCGATCCTGGTTCCGCCGCAGGCCGGCATGCTCGGGACGGGTGCAATCGTCAAGCGTCCCGTTGTCGTCCAGGACGAGACCGGCAACGAGTCGATCGGTGTGCGGTCGATGTGCTACCTGCCGCTCACCTACGATCACCGACTCGTCGACGGTGCCGACGCCGGACGATTCCTCAAGACGATCAAGCATCGTCTCGAGGAAGGCGCGTTCGACGCCGATCTCGGTCTGTGAACCGCGTAGCGCAGCTGTAACCACAGAACCCGTGTGAGTGGAGGCGGGGGTGTCGTCGATCCGACGACAC
>NZ_JBHWWZ010000082.1:0-14823 GCF_042730275.1 Rhodococcus sp. NPDC060086 | reverse complement strand
GTGCCGGTCTGTGACCGGCACCGCCCGACTCGTGGCCGACTACAGGCCCAGTGCGCGCTTGACCGCAGAGAGCGGCGGATTGGTTGCGGTGGTTCCGTCCGCGTACTTCACCGTCGGAACGATGTGATTGCCGTCGTTGACGCTGCCGACGAACTCTGCGGCTGCGGGATCGGACTCGATGTCGATCTCGGCGTAGCCGATGCCGTTCTCGTCGAGCTGCTTCTTGAGGCGCTTGCAGTACCCGCACCACGTGGTCGAGTAGATGGTGAGAGCGGGCGATTCGGGGCTCGTCAGATCAGGGGTCGTCATGACGGCGACAACGTCGCACGGCCTCTGATCTGTTCCGCTCCACGCCGAAATGTGTTCTGCGACACAGGCGGCGTGCCCGAAGGTGACGCCGGACGGGCGTGATGTCGGTCCGCACTGTCATGATGGAGGCCATGCGTGTGGAAGCGGCGGTGGACGGTCTCGACCCGGAACAGGCAGCGGCAGTCCTCGCCCCCCGAGGGCCGGTGTGTGTTCTCGCAGGCGCCGGTACCGGCAAAACCCGCACCATCACGCGCCGGATCGCTCACCTCGTTTCCGACGGCCACGTCTCGGCCGGACAGGTCCTCGCCGTCACCTTCACGGCGCGCGCCGCGGGAGAGATGCGTTCACGGCTTCGGGAGCTCGGCGTCGGCGGATCGGGCCCGCAGGTTCAGGCACGCACGTTCCACGCTGCTGCTCTGAGGCAGTTGCGCTACTTCTGGCCGCAGGTGGTCGGTGACATTCCGTGGCACCTGCTCGACCGCAAGTTCGCGGTCGTGTCGCAGGCCGCGCATCGCGCCGGATTTCCGACCGATACCGACACGGTCCGCGACCTCCTCTCCGAGATCGAATGGGCGAAAGGGTCGCTCCACGCACCCGAGGACTACCCCGCAGCAGCGGCTCGGGCACGGCGTGAGCCACCCGCCGACGCCGAGCGGGTCGCGAAGGTCTACGCCGCATACGAATCCCTCAAGAACCGAGGCGAGGACGGCATCTATCTCGACTTCGACGATCTGCTGCTGCAGACGGCTGGTGCCCTCGAGAACAATCCCACGGTGGCCGAGGAGTTCCGCGACCGATATCGCTGTTTCGTCGTCGACGAATACCAGGACGTGACGCCGTTGCAGCAGCGTGTGCTCGACGCCTGGCTGGGCGAGCGAGACGATCTGACGGTGGTCGGCGACGCGAACCAGACGATCTACTCGTTCACGGGCGCCTCACCGAAGCACCTGCTCGATTTCTCCCGCCGGTTTCCCGAAGCCACCATGGTCCGGCTCGAACGCGACTACAGATCAACTCCACAGGTCGTCGACCTTGCGAACCGGGTGATCGGCCAGGCGCGGGGCCGGATCGCCGGAACCAGGCTCCAGCTGATCGGTCAGCGCCCACCGGGGCCCGAGCCGGTCTTCGCCGAGTACGACGACGAACCTGCCGAAGCGAAAGCTGTCGCGAAGGCCATCGCCAAGCTGCTGCGCGACGGTGTGGCGGCGTCCGAGATCGCCGTGCTGTACCGGATCAATGCTCAGTCCGAGGCCTACGAACAGGCCTTCACCGAGACCGGCATTCCCTACCAGGTGCGTGGGGGCGAAGGGTTCTTCCAGCGCGCCGAGGTGCGCCAGGCAGTGAACGAGCTGCGGAAGACCGGTTCGCGCGACGACCTTCCCGAGGACGCAGACCGTGGAACCAACCTGATCAGCCTGGTCCGGGCCACTCTCGTCCCCCTCGGCCTGACCGACGCCGAACCTGCAGGCACCCAGGCACGCGAGAGGTGGGCGTCGCTCACCGCTCTCGTGCAGCTCACCGAGGAACTCCTCGAACACGAACCGGACCTCACCCTTGCGAGCCTGCTACGCGATCTCGCCGCGCGCGCCGAAGCCCGGCAGCCACCGACCGTGCAGGGCGTCACCCTCGCGTCGCTGCACGCGGCGAAGGGGCTCGAGTGGGACGCCGTGTTCCTCGTCGGGCTCACCGACGGCATGTTGCCGATCACGCACGTCACAGGCGACAAGGACACCGCACCGGACGAAGCCGGCATCGAGGAAGAACGTCGGCTGCTGTATGTCGGGGTGACGCGTGCGCGCGTGCATCTGCAGTTGTCCTGGGCGCTGTCGCGTACCGAGGGTGGGCGCAAGTCTCGCCGGCGATCGCGATTCCTGCTGGGTTTGATCCCCGACAGTTCGCCGGCGTCGAAGATCGTCGAACCGGCGCCGCCGAAGAAGAAGCGCCCGCAGTGCCGGGTCTGCGGGAAGTCGTTGATGACGTCGACCTCCACGAAGCTCGGCCGGTGCGAAGGGTGTCCGTCGAACCTCGATGAAGACCTGCTGGTGGCGCTGAAGGATTGGCGACGCGACCGGTCGAAAGAGCTCAAAGTGCCAGCCTACGTGGTGTTCACCGACAACACCCTGGTCGCGATCGCCGAACAGCAACCCGCCGACGCTCGGGCTCTCGTGGCGATCCCGGGCATCGGGGCGAGGAAGCTCGAACAGTTCGGGGCCGACGTCCTCGCGCTCGTGCGCGGTGAGCGGACCACAGAGGCCCTCGACCTGTAGGGCTCAGCGTGTCTGCAGTGCGGGGGCGATCGTGGTACTCCACGCCTCGCGTAGCTGATCTTCGAACAGCGCCCACGTGTGTGCACCGGTGTCGCGCATCGACACTGTCGCGGGGACACCCGCGTCTTCGAGGGCGTCGACGAACAGTGCGGTGCATCGGTGGACGAGTGCCTCGACCACCATGCCGCCGACCGGCGGGGTCGCACCGTCGGGGATCTTGTCCACTGCGCCGACAGCTCCGCGGGACGCGCTGACGTACACGGCGGTGCCCGCCAGTTTCGCGGCGTTGGCTGCGGGATCGTGCGCTCTCCACCCTCGGCTGCCGGGCGGGCCCCACATGTTGAAGGGGTTGTTCAGGCCGCTGGCGATCATCGTCGAGATACCCACGGTGGCAAGAAGGTTGCTCGGTGCCGGACACCCACTGAACGATGCGGCGGCCTGATACAACTCCGGCGCTTGGATCGCGAGATCCAGTGCGGGCCCGCCACTCATCGACAACCCCGCGACGGCGTTGAGTCCGGTCCCGCCGAACTCACGGTCGATGACACCCGGCAGTTCCCGGGTCAGATAGGTCTCCCACATGTTCACGCCCAGGATCGGGTCGGCGGCCCCCCAGTCCGTGTAGAAGCTGAAGCGTCCGCCGACCGGCAGTACGACCGTCACATTCTTGTCGGCGAAGAATTCGGGCGCCTGTGAATTGTTCATCCAGCCGACGCCGTCCTCTCCGCCGAGTGCACCGTTGAGGAGATACAGGGTGGGCAGCGAGCCGCCGTGTGCGGGTCGGAGAACGTCGTTGGAGATGACTCGGTCCATCGCCGGCGAATAGACGTCGACGATGGTGTGGGTGGGGGA
The DNA here is from genome assembly GCF_042730275.1 of Rhodococcus sp. NPDC060086. Classification (NCBI taxonomy): domain Bacteria; kingdom Bacillati; phylum Actinomycetota; class Actinomycetes; order Mycobacteriales; family Nocardiaceae; genus Rhodococcus; species Rhodococcus sp. NPDC060086. The sequence goes on along the minus strand of NZ_JBHWWZ010000082.1, from coordinate 11,395 downwards.
GAGTGCCCGGGTCTCCACCACGTGCGGTGCCCGGTTCGACACTGCACTACTCTCCGACAGTTGAGGCTCCGCAGAGGGCTGCGCTGACGGTTGAGGCTCCGCCGCGACCGGCGTGCTTGCTCCGATCCCGAGGGCCATGGCCGCAGCCGAAATCGACAACACACGCAACATTGAGCCCACACACAACTTCTGCACCACCAGATGGTTGCACGCCATAAGGCGGAGGGGGTTGCGGGGCGATGTTGGGTCGGTTGCGATCCGGTCTCGGCCCGGAAACCCTCACTCACCTCTGTGGGTGGAGAGCGCCGATCGGTTCCGTGTCGAGTGCGGCCGCAAGTGTCATCGGCGTCGTGTGGTGTGGCTTCGTCAGCCGTTGCACAGGCAGAAATGGTGTCCTGCCGGATCGCGGAACACCCGGAAGGACGTCGCCGGCGAGAGGCCGTCGATGCGGGTGGCACCGAGGTCGAGTGCCACTCGCTCGGCATCATCGAGGTCGGGGACGTGGAAGTCGAGGTGGGCGAAGACGCCTTCTCCCGGCCACATGCGAGGAACGAAGTCCGGTGCGCGCTGGAATGCCATCGCAGTGGCATCGTCCCGGGCGAGTTCCACCCACTCGTCCCGGTCATCCGAGATACGCCAGCCGAGCAGTTCGCCGTAGAAGCCGGCGAGGGCCCGTGGATCGGGGCAATCGAGTACCGGAAGGAATCTCGTCGTCGCGAGTGCCATGCGTCCACCGTAACCGCGATCGGGCGCGGGAAGGCAGAGATCGCGACAAAACCGCAGGTAGAAAATAACTTGTGCCATCCGCGGAGGCATCACTACTCTGGATGACGATGTCACGGGAGAGCCCGTGCACGAATCACGGCAGGAGGTAGCACCGATGCTCGGCTTCACAGCGCTCGCGCTCATCGCTGCCCCCGCCGCCGGGGCAGCCGACGTGGCTGCTCCGCGCGCCCGTCGTGAGCGTGCAGCAGCCGTCTCGTCCGTGGTCAGGACTCTGCCCGAGGTTCGCCTCCGGTAGACGCATCCGATTCCAGGCCACGGACCCCGCCCAGCGGACCGTGGCCTTTCTGATTTTCGGCTCGGTTCGCACCGCATTTCATCCGAACCACCGAAAAGGAGTTCTCGTGCCGAGCGACACTCTGTCGACCGCCCCGCACGATTCCGACGGAGATACCGGTGTGCGTGCCGGAATCCTGCCGTGCCACAACTACGACCCGGACCTGTGGTTCGCGGAGACACCCGACGGTCTCGAACGCGCCAAGGAACTGTGTTCCGCATGTCCTGTGCGTTCTCGCTGTCTGGCAGCAGCCCTCGACCGCGAAGAGCCCTGGGGCGTGTGGGGCGGCGAAATCCTCGACCGCGGAGCGATCGTCGCACGCAAGCGCCCCCGCGGGCGGCCGCGCAAGAATCCCGTGGTCACCGATCCCGACAAGGAATTGGTATGTGCATGAGCCGCTCCGGCGGCCGTGGGGGGACATGCTCCGCACGGCCGCGCGGGGCGGTCACTCGTCGACGAACGCGGGCAGCCACTCGGTGAGGATCCGCATGTACGGCGCATACGCGTCGAGCTGGGCGCAGATCCCCACCGAACCCAGCAGGACCCGGAAGACACTCAGATATTCGGGCGGGAGATTCAACGTCCGTGCGGTTCGGAACTGAGGACCGGAGAAGTCGGTGGCCACGCCGGCCACCTGCTGCAGCCATGAGCGAGTGAAATGGAACGACTCGGTCCGGATCGGGTCGGTGAACGGGCGGAGGTAATCGGCGATCTCCCGGTCCGTCACCGTCCGGCCGGGCAGCACGAACTTGTTGTCGTACAACAGCTGTGTCAGCTCGTCGAACCGTTCGTCGAGTGCAAGTCGGACCATCCGGCCCAGCACCGGTGGAAAGCCGTCCGGCATCGCTGCCGTGGCGCCGAAATCGATGACGCCGAGACGTCCGTCGTCGAGCAGCATGAAATTGCCCGGGTGCGGATCGCTGTGCAGCAAGCCCACTCGTGCCGGTGAGGAGAAATGGAACTCGGCGAGCAGGGCACCCGCGCGGTTACGTTGCTCCCGCGTACCGCCGGTGATGATCGAAGACAGAGGGGTTGCGGAAAGCCATTCGGTCACAGTGACTTTGGGGGCGCTCGCGACGACGCGGGGCACTACGAACTGTGGGTCGTGCTCGAAGACCTTCGCGAACGCACGCTGATTGTCGGCCTCGGTCCGATAGTCGAGTTCCTCCTCGGTGCGATCCGAGAGTTCATCGAGGATTGCCCGGACATCGGTGCCCGGCATCACGGTCGAGAACAGGCTCGCGAACCTCGACAGCGTCTTCAGATCCGCGCGCAGTGCCTCGTCGGCGCCCGGATATTGGACCTTGACCGCAACGTCGCGGCCATCGGACCATACGGCCCGATGCACCTGGCCGATACTGGCCGACGCGGTCGGCACGTCGTCGAACGATGCGAAACGCTCGCGCCACTTGGTGCCGAGCTGTTGGTCGAGCATATGGTGCACGGCCTTGGCAGGCAGTGGCGGCGCCTCCGCCTGGAGCTTGGTCAGTGCTTCTCGGTACGGCTCGGCGAACTCCTCGGGAACCGCAGCCTCCATCACGCTGAGCGCTTGTCCGAGCTTCATGGCGCCGCCCTTGAGCTCGCCCAGCACGGTGAACAGCTGCTCGGCAGCCTTCGCGGCCATCTCGGCGTCGATCTCGTCGCGATCGCCTCCGGCCAGACGCCTGCCGAAGCCCACTGCGGCGCGTCCCGCGATGCCCAACGGAATGGTCGCGAGTTTGGCCGTGCGGGAAGAACTTCTGCGAGGGATGTCTGCCACGCACACCATCATGCCTGAACGCACCCACATGATGGCCGCCCCGGGGTCCGGGTCACCCGGTGCACTCGCAGTCCGGATGGCGAAACCAGCGGCGCCTCGAAAGTCGGTATGACGACAGATCCACTTCCACGGTGTGATCGGCCACAGCGGGCGACGCGGATCCGGCAAGAATTGTGTCGAGCTCTCCCAAGGCGAGGGCAGCCGTGGCGAGAACTACCGCGCGTTCGGCGTGCCCCGGCCTGTCCCACAGCTGGGCGGCGAGTACGGGCCACGAGGGATCGAGATCGGTGCGGGTCAGATCCGCACACCGCAGACAGCTCGTGCTGCCGGGGACGACGAACGGACCCACGATTCCGCGCCCGTCCCTCGTACGGACCGTCAGATGCGGTACGCGGTGACGCATGAGGTCGCGAACCACGAGTGGATCGGGCACCTGGACATCCGCGAGGACCACGCACGCGAGGTCTTCGCGGAGCCGTTCGTCGCCGGTGTACCGACTCGCCCGAAACCATTTGGTGTCCCGCAACGACAGCTGCGTGCACAGTGCATCGGCGAGCGGGCCGTCACCGTAGATCCGGATCCGCTGCGCGGGCTCGGGTGCTACACGGGTACGGGGTGGTGCCGAGCCCCGGACGATCCCGGTTGCCACGAGGTCGTCGAGGAGCAACCGAACCCCGGCCGCATCCGCGCCCCGCTCGACCGCGGTGGCGACCAGTTCGTCATCGGTGTGCGTACCGTCCAGCAACTGCAGGACGGTACGCACATCGAATTCGTCGAGACCTTCGGGAGGGACGATGATGCGTCCGGTCTCGGGCCCCCACCCGAGCTGCACGCGACCATCGGAACGTCTCAACACGAGCAGCGAGGGATCGAACGAGAGGCCGGGGTGCGTGTCGGTATCGACCGACGCTTCGGTGCGAAGGGAACTGGTCATACCGGGAAGCTTCTCAGCCGCGTTGCTTCGTCCGGGGTTGTCCGGCCTGGGTTATCCACAGGGCTGAATGCCTGTGACCAGCGTAAAGACGGTCTCAGCGCGATTCGTCGGGATTCTCGTCGTCCGAGTTCTTCTCGCGCTCGTTCTCCTCGCGTTCCATCATCGCCTTCAGCTGCGCGATGGGATCGTCGAACGAGTCGGTTTCGTCCCCGATGACTCGGTCGACGAATGCGGTGGGGTTGTCGAGATCGGACGAATCGGGGAGCAGGTCGGGGTGTGCCCAGACCTTGTCGCGCGCGTCCGCGCCCGCATCGGTGGTGAGGCGACGCCACAGCGTCGCGGCCTCCCGCAGTTTCCGGGGCCGGAGTTCGAGGCCCACCAGCGACGCGAAGGTCTGCTCTGCGGGACCGCCCGTGGCGCGTCGACGGCGGAGCGTCTCGCTCAGTGCCGACACACCGGGGAGACGATCGCTGAGAGCGTCCGACACCACGATCTCGACCCAGCCCTCGATCAACGCCAGCATCGTCTCGAGCCGTTCGAGCGCGGCCTTCTGTTCCGGTGTGGTCTGAGGTTCGAACGCGCCCTGGCCGAGAAGCTCCTGAATCTTCGCGGGGTCGGTCAGCGACGCCGGATCGATGCCTTGCGCGAGATCTTCGATGGCCGAGAAGTCCATCTTGATTCCGCGGGCGTACTCCTCGACCGCGCCGAGCAGCCGCTGACGCAGCCACGGCACATGGCTGTAGAGGCGCTGGTGGGCGGATTCGCGTGCCGCCAGGAACACCAGCACTTCCTGAGCCGGCTGTTCGAGTCCCTCACCGAAGGATTCGATGGCCGCGGGCATCAACGCCGCAGTACCTTCCGGTCCGAGTGGGATCCCGATGTCGGTCGAGGTGAGTACTTCCTTCGAGAGCTGGCCGAGCGCCTGACCGAGCTGCGAACCGAACGCGAGGCCGCCCATCTGGGAGAACATGCCCATCATCGGCCCGACCATGGTTCGGGCTTCCTCGGGAAGCCCCTGCACCATCATGCCGTTGACCTGCTCGGCGATCGGGTCGGCGAGACGCTTCCAGGTGTCGAGCGTGTTGTCGAGCCAGTCGACCGGTGTCCATGCCACGGCCTTGGTGGCGCCCGCAGGCAGTGTCGTCGCAGCGTCGAGCCACAGCTCGGCCAGGCGTGCAGCGTCGCGCACGGCATCGGTGGTGCCCGTGGATACCGGGGTGACCGACCCGATCTGCTGACGCGCCAGCTTGGTGGCGACGTCGTAGTTGACCGGACCGGATCCACCGGTTCCCATCGCGCTGCCCATTCCGCTGAGCATCTGACCGAACTGGCTCAGCATCTGGCCGAACTGGGACGGGTCGAAGCCCTGCGCGCCGAACGGGTTGTCGCCGCCGCTGCCGGGCAGTCCGAAACCGAACGGGCTACCGCCCTCCGAGCCGCTTGCACCGCTGTCGGACCCCCCGTCCTTCTTGCGGTCGGGATCGTCGTCGGGGTTCGAGAATCCGAAGGGGGTGTCGCTCATACCGTCAACGGTACAAGGGGACGGAGCTTGAAACGGTCGGTGTGGTCACGCTGAACGCGAACATCGCCCGCCCGCTACCCTGGCCGGGTGAATCGACGCCTCGTGATGCCTCTTGCCGTCCTGCTCCCGGTAGTGGTCCTCGCGGTGCTGGCCTTCAACGTGCGCGTGCCCTACGTCGCACTCGGTCCCGGACCGACCTTCGATACTCTCGGCGACGTCGATGGAACGCCGGTCATCGAACTCGAGGGCATCGAACCCGACCCCACGACCGGTGAACTGGTGATGACCACGGTCGGTGTCACCGACAATCTGACCCTGGCCCAGACATTCCTGGCCTGGTTCAGCGGACGCTACGGTCTGGCGCCGCGTGAGCAGGTGTATCCGCCGACCCGCAGCAAGGACGAGGTCAAAGCTGCAGATCACGCGCAGTTCGCGCAGTCCGAGCGCAGTGCCGAACTTGCAGCACTCCACTATCTGGACATGCCCGTCACCCTCCGTGTCGCACAGGTGGCCGACGACGCCCCGGCCACGGATCTGCTGCAGAAAGGCGACCGGATCCTCGCTGTCGGTGGTAGCACGGTCAGCACCGCCGGTCAGGTTCAGCGCGCGGTCGGCGACACCGAGCCGGGCAGCGACCTCGAGATCACGGTCGAACGTGACGGCTCCGAGGAAGTCGTTCCCGTCACCGTCGGGGAGCGCCCGGGCGACCCGGACAAGGGCTTCCTCGGAATCGGCACCGAAGAGATTCCAGAGGTGCCGTTCACCGTCTCGTTCAACCTGGCCGATGTCGGTGGCCCGTCGGCGGGCCTGATGTTCAGCCTCGCTGTCGTGGACAAGCTGAGCCCGGGTGCACTCAACGGCGGTGCGCATGTCGCGGGCACCGGCACGATCGACTCCGACGGTGTCGTGGGTCCGATCGGCGGCATCACCCACAAGCTGACTGCAGCCGAGGAGGGCGGCGCCGAGTTCTTCCTGGTTCCGGCCGACAACTGCGCCGAGGCGTTGTCTGGAGCGCCCGACGGGGTCCGGTTGATCGAGGTGGAGACCCTCGAAGGCGCGATCGACGCACTCGCGTCGGTCACCTCGGGCGGCGACGCCCCGACCTGCGATTGAACCGGCCTGCGATTGAACCGGCCTGCGATTGAACCGACCTGCGGTTGAATCGACTGCGATTCAACCGATCGGTGACCGACCGAAACGCGACTGGACGGAGGCCCGGCTCAGTCGTCGTTCTCGGCCTCGAGCGTCGCGTACAGCGCCTCGACGACCTGGGGCGCGAGATCATCGGCGACGCGCAGTTCGGCGCCCGCGAACGGATCGTCGTCGGTGGGGCGAAGTTCGAGCAGGCTCATCGACGGGCCGTCGCGCAGCACCGCGGTGATCAGGCGGGCCTCGCGACGGTCGGGATGAGCATGCGCAGCGCCGAGCGCCGCGTCGTCGGCTGCGTGCCGGTCGGCGAGCCGGGGGACGAGGGCCTCGTCCAGGTCGGTTTCCGCACTCGGGGGAAGCACTACGATCTCCTGCACGAGCGCACACCCGGATACCGACTCCGGCCAGCTGGTGGTCGCGAGGAACTCGTCCAGTGCAGGACTGCCGCCTTCGACGTCGTCGGGCAGCAGATGCTGGACGATCGGCGTGTACTCGTGGCCGTCGTCGAGTTGGTCGCTGAGGGTCGGTTCCGCTGCCGCGAGCAGCGCGGTGGGGACCAGCGCGAACATCACCGGAGGCCGGTCCCAGCCCTCCGCATCGACGAAATCGATGATCTCGTGGACGGCATGCGAGAGCGCATCGGGAGAAGGAACAGGAAGGTGATCGTTCACATGCCTATCCTGACATCCGAGAGAACTGAATGTGTTCACCGGAGCGGTGGGTGCACCCTCGGCACGCGGTTTCCGTAGAGTAGGGCGAAACGGTCACCGGTTGTGACACGAGGTAGAGACGGCGCGGATCCCCGCGTCGCCGTACGAGTTGGGAGCGTGGCACGTGGGCATGAGGCCCCCGACCGGAGTACCGAGCCTGTCGAAACGAAGCAAGGCTCTGCTGATACTTGCCCTGGTGGTGGCCGTGTTGCTGCTCCTCGGCCCGAGAATTCTGGATACCTATACCAACTGGCTGTGGTTCGGCTCTGTCGACTTCCGCGCCGTCTACGTCAAAGTTCTCCTGACACGAGTCGCGTTGTTCCTCGTCGTCGGCATCCTGGTGGCGGCGGTGCTGTGGCTTGCACTGTTCCTCGCCTACCGATCGCGCCCGGTATTCGTGCCCACCTCAGGGCCCGGCGACCCGATCGCGCGATACCGGACGACGGTCATGACGCGGATGCGCGCCTTCGGTCTCGGCATTCCGATCGGCATCGGTGTGTTGTCCGGCCTGATCGCCCAGTCGAGCTGGGTGACGGTCCAGATGTTCTTCAATGGGGGATCGTTCGGCACCACCGACCCGCAGTTCGGGTTGGATGTCGGGTTCTATGCCTTCGACCTGCCGTTCTTCCGGTTCGTCCTCAATTGGTTGTTCGTGGCGATCATCCTGGCATTCTTCGCAAGCCTGGTCACGCACTACGTCTTCGGCGGAATCCGGCTCGCAGGTCGCGGCGGCAGCGGCGGCAGCATTTCCAAGGCCGCGCGTATCCAGCTGGCCGTGCTCGCGGGATTGTTCGTCGCCTTCAAGGCCGTGGCCTACTGGCTCGACCGCTACGAACTGCTGTGGAGCGGCCGGAAAGAGCCCACGTTCAGCGGTGCCGGCTTCACCGACATCAATGCGGTGCTGCCCGGCAAGTTGATCCTCATGGCGATCGCGATCATCTGTGCGATCGCGTTCTTCGCGGCGATCGTGTTCCGCGATCTGCGGATTCCTGCACTTGCCACAGCGCTGCTGGTGCTCTCGTCGATTCTCGTGGGCGCGATCTACCCGCTCATGGTCGAGCAGTTCTCGGTCCGACCGAACGCAGCCGTCAAGGAACGCGAGTACATCGAGCGGAACATCGCGGCCACGCGTGAGGCCTACGGCATCACCGACGACAAGGTCACGTACGAGGACTATCCGGGTGTGGGCACGGTTTCGCCCGAGGAGGTCCCGGCCGACCTCACGACGATCGCGAACACCCGCCTTCTCGATCCGAACGTGCTGCCTCGTACCTTCACACAGCAGACTCAGCTCAAGAACTTCTACGGATATCCCGAGTCTCTGGATATCGACCGCTACGAGGTCGACGGCCGCGTCGAGGACTACATCGTCGCAGCTCGTGAGTTGTCTCCCACGAGTCTCACCGGGAACCAGACCGACTGGATCAACCGCCACACCGTGTACACCCACGGCAACGGACTCGTCGCGGCTCCCGCAAACCGGGTGAACGCTGCCGCGAGCACCTCGGCCGAAGAAGCCGCGAACAGCAACAGCGGCTACCCGGTCTACATGATCAGCGACCTCGCGTCGCAGGCGGCAGGCAATCAGGTCATCCCCGTCGAGCAGCCGCGCATCTACTTCGGCGAGGTGATCGCCGAGGCCAGCCCCGATTACGCGATCGTCGGTGGAGGGGACGGGGCTGCCCCCCGGGAGTACGACACCGATACCGAGACCTACACCTACACGGGTGAGGGCGGCGTCGACATCGGCAACTGGATCAACAGGTTCGCATTCGCTGCGACGTATGCCGAGCGCAACATTCTCTTCTCCAGCGCAATCGGTGGCGACTCGAAGATCCTGTACAACCGCGACCCGCGCGACCGTGTCACCAAGGTGGCTCCGTGGCTCACCGCCGACGGCGATGCCTACCCGGCAGCCGTGGACGGCCGCATCGTGTGGATCGTCGACGCGTACACCACGCTCGACAACTATCCCTACGCGCAGCGCAGCTCACTCGAAGGTCTCCTCGAGGACAGCGTCGACCAGACCACCGGGCGTCTGCTTCCTCGCAAGGAAGTCTCGTACATCCGTAACTCGGTGAAGGCCACTGTCGACGCGTACGACGGCTCGGTCACGCTCTACCAGGTCGACCAGCAGGACCCCGTTCTCAACGCATGGATGGGTGTCTTCCCCGACGCCGTGACGTCGGAGGAGCAGATCTCCGACGAACTCCGCTCGCACTTCCGCTACCCCGAGGATCTGTTCAAGGTTCAGCGGGAAATGCTCGCGAAGTACCACGTCGACGAGCCGCTCGAGTTCTTCACCAACAACGCGTTCTGGTCGGTGCCGGCGGACCCGACGGTGGACACCACCGCCAATCAGCCGCCGTACTACTTGTTGATGGGCGACGAGGAGACCGCCGACCCCAGATTCAGGTTGACCTCCGCGATGGTGGGTTACAACCGGCAGTTCCTGTCCGCTTACATCTCGGTGGAGGCAGACCCGGAGAACTACGGGCAGTTCACGATTCTGCAATTACCGACCGATACCCAGACTTTCGGCCCGGAGCAGACGCAGAACGCGATGATCTCCGACACCCGTGTCGCATCGGAACGGACACTGCTCGAGAGATCCAACAGGATCCAGTACGGCAACCTGTTGACATTGCCGATCGCCGAGGGCGGCATTCTGTACGTCCAGCCGATGTACACCGAACGTAACCCGACGGCGGGGAGTACCTCCACGTTCCCGCAGCTCTCGCGCGTGCTGGTCAGCTATCGCGAGCCGGGCTCGGGCGGTGGAGTCCGGATCGGATACGCACCGACCCTGGCGGCAGCGCTGGACCAGGTGTTCGGCCAGGGTGTGGGCGATGCCGCGACGGCTCCGGGCGGTTCGGCTGTGTCGAGCGCGGAGGTCGAGGACGATACCCGATCCGAGACGGCCGAAGGTGCGGTGCCCGACGACGGACAGCAGCCGGAGCCCGGAGCACCCTCTGCGACAGTTCCACCCGCGAGCCGTGAGTCGGCGGTCGCCGAACTCGATTCAGCGCTCGACGAGCTGGCCAATGCACAGAGCAGTGGTGACTTCGATGCGTACGGCAATGCGCTCGCGAGAGTGCAGCGTGCAGTCGAGAGTTACCAGTCGAGTGGCGGCTGACGGCCACTGACGAGATGAAAAGGACCCGCCGACGGCGGGTCCTTTTCGTTGTTCGGTACTTGTTGTCGAGTCCGGATCAGAGTCCGGCGACGCTGACGAGCTGCGAGAACTGCGCATCGAAACCATGCTGCGCGGCGAGATCGGCCGCAGCGTCGATGGCCTGCTGGACCTCGGCCGGGAGTGCGGGCACCTCGGCGATCGGTGCATCGGGTACGGCCGGGGCGGCAGGTGCCTCGGGCGCGGGTGCTACCGGTGCGCTCTCGGTGGTCAGGTACTGGCCGCAGGTGGGCCATGCGCCGGGGCCCTGGGTCTGCAGCGTGTTTTCGGCGACCCGGATCTGCTCCGCCTTCGACGCGTGGGCGGCGTTCCCGGCACCGCCGTTGGCCTCCCAGGTGCTCTGCGAGAACTGCAGGCCACCGTAGTAGCCGTTGCCGGTGTTGATCGCCCAGTTGCCACCGCTTTCGCACTGCGCAACGCCATCCCAGTTGTGGGAAGCAGCGGACGCGGTGCCGGCGGCGAGGCCGAGCGGAATGGCGGCGAGCGCGCCGGTCACGACGACGGTACGAAGGGCGCGCTTGGTGAACGGTGTGGTCATGCTGTGGGTCCTCTCACGCTCGCGGCAACGGCACTCCCTCGACACCTCTGGCGTGATGGGTTGTGCAGTGCTTCTGCCCCTCCGAAGATCTTCGTAGGCACCGGTTCCCGCGGGGCAGACTCAGCGGCGGCGGTCCGGTGGTGGTCCGGTTGATTCGAACCGGGACCGACCGTACAAGGGGATCGGGGGAGGCGTCATCAGGTAGATTTCACCGGCCCACGTCCAGAATATGAGATGAGTCAGCGGGTTTCTGCAGGTCATAAGCGAAAATCACGCTCTCGTCACAAAGATGTTATTCATCCGTTATGTGTTGGGGATCATGGGTAAAAAGTGACCTGGGTCACCGCATTTGCTTCGGAATCCTCGGTGGCGCAGGCGATTTGCCTTTCGTTCCCCCGTTCGTGTAACTTTGTTCTTGCAACGCGGGGTGGAGCAGCTCGGTAGCTCGCTGGGCTCATAACCCAGAGGTCGCAGGTTCAAATCCTGTCCCCGCTACCAACGCGAAGGCCGGTCTTCCGAATTCGGAAGAC
>NZ_JBHWWZ010000081.1:0-15965 GCF_042730275.1 Rhodococcus sp. NPDC060086 | reverse complement strand
ACGAGGGGGCCCCGCAGGCTGCTGCCTGCGGGTCCGCTCGTCGACAGCCTTACTGGTTGGCGCTGCTGATTCCCTCAGCGGAACCGCTGAAGAAGTCGAGTGCACCGAAGAGGTCGGCAGCGTTGACGAAGAATTCGGCCAGATCAGCGAGCATGGTGTAAATCCCATCTGTGGAGAATCAACAGCGGTGCGATCGCGGTAACGAACGCAAATCAATTGTTACCAGAAAATTCGAATCTCGCAGCGCCAGGCGACTGAGTTCCACATCACATACAACTCGTACGGAGCAAATCACGAATCGATCACAACCGCGAAACACTCTCCATTTCCCCAGCTGAGAGACCCAATCCTGCGAAGTACGGCCCATTCGGGGCAGGATTCCGCCCCACCTCGACATTGATCTCGGACAATGTCGAGAAGAAGCGAAATTACACACCACCGAGCAGCTTTCACACCGGCGGGATTCGACACATCGGACAAACCGAAACAATCCACCAATTCGATGCTCATTCGCTCACGACACGCTGCACCCGAGGGTTCTTCACACCGTCATCCGGCGTTCATCGAGGGCCAGCCGATCTCACGACGGCGCTGCACCGGTGCGAGAAGCACAGCGACCCGAGGGCGTCGGTCCTCCTCACCCAGGTATGTCCCCTTATCCTGAGTGGGTATCTGTCCGCGATTACACACAGAGAGAACCATGAGACGCGCCAAGCGCAAACCGCGAAGACCCGCCCCGTCCGTCGACGACCACCCCGTCCCTGAACCCCGCTTCGTTCCCGGAAGCCGGAATCCCGGATGCTGACCGCGCTCGGCATCGCCTTCGGAATCTTCGTCGTCCTGGCCATCACCGCTCTGACCGGTTACTTCGTGGCCCAGGAATTCGCCTACATGGCGGTCGACCGCTCGCGGATGAAGGCCCGCGCCGAAAGCGGAGACAAAGTAGCCTCACGCGTCCTGTCTGTCACACGCCGCACCTCCTTCATGCTCTCCGGCGCGCAGCTCGGAATCACCGTCACAGGCCTGCTCGTCGGTTACGTCGCCGAACCTCTGATCGGTAGCGGTCTCGGCGTGGCGCTCGGAGGCGTGGGTGTACCCACCGCCGTCGGAGTCGCTGTCGGCACCGTTCTGGCGGTGCTGTTCTCCACCGTGGTCCAGATGGTGTTCGGTGAGCTCGTCCCGAAGAACCTCGCGATCGCCCGGCCCGAACCGGTCGCCCGGTGGCTCGCGCTGTCCACGACGGTGTATCTGAAGATCTTCGGGTGGCTGATCCGTCTGTTCGACGCCTCGTCGAACCTGCTGCTGAAGGCGTTGCGGATCGAGCCGGTCCACGATGTGGAGCATTCGGCGACCCCCCGCGACCTCGAACACATCGTTGCGGAATCCCGCGACACCGGTGAGCTGCATCCCGAGCTGTCGAAGCTACTCGACCGGATCCTCGATTTCCCGACCCGCACCGCCGAGCACGCAATGATCCCCCGGGCGCGCGTGGACTTCGTCGACATCGATGAACCCGTTGCCAGCGTCCTGGAGAAGATGGGCACCGGTCATACCCGCTACCCGGTTGCAGGCACATCGTCCGACGATGTTCGGGGCGTCGTGCATCTGCACGACCTGCTGGGGATCGAGAATCCGACGGGCACCGTCGGCGACGTGTGCCGCCCCGCGGTGATCGTGCCGACGACTTTGTCGCTACCCGAGGTGCTGGCGCAGCTGAACGCCGAAGGCGAGGAGATGGCGCTGGTGATCGACGAATACGGCGGATTCGCCGGAGTTGTCACCGTCGAGGACATTGCCGAGGAACTGGTCGGTGAGATCGCGGACGAACACGACCCCGCACTCGAGACCCAGGTGATCACCCGATCCGGCGACGGTTGGCTCATTCGCGGCGACGTACACCTCGACGAGGTGATCCGCACGCTCGATGCCGAGCTTCCCGAGGGCGACTACGAAACTCTCGCGGGCCTGGTGATCGCTGAGTTCGGCGGGCTCCCCGAGGTGGGCGACACGGTCACCATTGCCGTCGATCCCGATCCGGCCGATCTCGTGCGCGAGTCGGCCCCCCGCTCGAAGCACCTCGTCGTCGAGGTTCGGGCAGTCGACAAGCACGTTCCGTCCTCGGTGTTCGCAACACTGCGCAGCGACGACGAAGTGAAGGACGACGAGGTGAAGGGCCATGAGTAACCCCTGGGTGGTTGCAATCGCGACCGTGATGCTGATCGCGGCCAGCGCATTCTTCGTCGCAGTCGAATTCGCCTTGATCGCCGCGCGACGTCACCGGCTCGAAGATGCTGCGCCGGACAGTCGTTCGGCTCGTGCTGCATTGCGCAGCGCGTCGGAACTGTCGGTGTTGCTTGCAGGGTCGCAGCTCGGCATCACGGTGTGCACACTGGCGCTCGGTGCGATCACCAAGCCTGCGGTCCACCATTGGCTCACACCGGTGTTCGAGAGTTGGGGTGCGCCGTTGTGGTTGGCCGACGTCGCCGGATTCGTGTTGGCGTTGATCATCGTGACGTTCCTGCACCTCGTCGTCGGTGAGATGGCGCCCAAGTCGTGGGCCATCGCCCATCCGGAGAAGTCGGCGACACTGCTCGCCCTTCCGATGCGCGCCTTCATGTGGTGCACCCGTCCGGTCATCGTGCGGCTCAACCACATGGCGAACTGGATTCTGCGCAAGGTCGGAGTGGAAGCGGTGGATCAGGTCGCATCGGGTCAGGATCCCGATGCGTTGCGTCACCTCGTCGAGCATTCCGCCACCGTCGGGACACTCGACGAGCGGTACCACGGTCATCTGAGCAGTGCACTCGAACTCGAGGCGCTCACCGTGGGCGACATCGTCACCCCCAAGGCACGTCCGAGCAGTGTGCGGCCCGAGGCAACCGCTGCGGAGATCCAGGACACGGTCCGCCGGACCGGGCACCTGCGACTCCTGGTGCGCGGCAACGGACACATCGACGGTGTCGTCCATGTGCGCGACAGCCTGCAGGCAGGCGACGGCGTGACGGCCCGAGATCTGATGCGGCCTGCGCTCACTCTCGACGCGGCGATTCCGGTGTACGAGGCGCTGGGCACGATGCGCGAGACCAGGAATCATCTCGCGACGGTGACCGACGACGGTCAGGTGGTCGGGCTGATCACCCTCACCGACGTTCTGGCACGGCTGCTCCCGTCGGAGCACGACGCCGCCTGAGGCTCCTTCGACGTCACCGGTCGCTGCCCCCGAGCACATGCCCGAGGGCCTGTAGGGACAGCTCCGGTGCGCCGAGGAGTGCACGCATCTCCTCGTGACGACCGTCGGCGACCGGGTGGACACCGATGTAGTTGTGCCACTCGTCGCCGACCGGGAGTGGCCGTACGACGACGGTCGCGCCGACGCTCACGTCGTCACCCACAGTCCGGTCCATCACCCGTATGCTCTCTCCGCTGCGCACGTCGCGAACGGTGAATCCGTCGACCGGACGCACCTCGTCGAGTACACCCATGACGAGCGGCGCACCGTGCCACCGCTGCGCGAGGTCGCGTTCGTCGGCGGGAAGCAGTGTGGCCCAGTGCTCGACGAAATGGTCGAACGCTCCCCCGTCGAACAGTACGACGTCCGACACCACCCGCACGTCGTGGTGGGCCTGGTCGACCTCGGCGAAGAGCCGTTGCCAGCGCGGTTGGTCGATGATCAGACCTGCCTTCGCGTACAACCACACGGCGCGGTGCTCGAGCGAGGTGTCGCTCTTACCGAGGTGGCACACCTTGTACTTGCGGCCGGAACCGCACCAGCAGCGGTCGTTGCGGCCCAGTTCCGGATGCTCGACCGGCTTGAAATGCTGTAGGAACGGATACATCGGGTGCTGCGTTCCGGCCTCGGCGCGTTCGAGCAACAGCAGACCCGTGGTCGTATCGCCTCGCATCGCTGCGAAGGTCGCGAGATCGTTCAGCGCCGGTGAGAAGCCGGGATCCTCCGAGGTTGCGAGCCGGTAGCGTCGTTCGGCCTCCAGCGCGTCGTCACGTGCCAGTTCGGCTCGTCCGATCATCCAGTGTGCGCCCGCCCTGGTGGTGCGGGATCCGCGGCGGAGCAGCTGTTCGGTGGCCTGCACCATCACATGCGGTTCGATACCGAGCCGGAACAGGGCCTCGTCCGACACCAGTTGTGCGACAGCAGGGTCCGCGAGTGGTATCAGTGTCTCGGGATCGTCGAAGCACTCCTCCAGGTAGGCATCGAGCGAGAACTCGACGTCGTCTTCCTCGAGTGACCACGACGTCAGGAGTGCCAGGAAACGCGTCGCGGCGCGCGCCGAGTCGGCGTCCAGACCGAACGCCTTGCCGAACCACTCGGATGCGGCGCTTTCCTGTTCGACCGGACCGGCAGCGGGTACCGGACCGGCAGCGGGTACGGCACCCGCCCGGATCAGCTTGTTGCCCGCACGTTCGAATCCTGTGTCCGCGAGTTGGTCGCTCAGCGGTGCGCACGTGTCGCGAGCCAGCTGCGGGTCGGCGACGAGCGCTTCGAGCAGATCCATTTCGATGTAGAGATCGGATTCGCGCTCCGACATCGCCGAGATCCACTCGCCGAGCGTGCCCGGTGCCGGTTCGTCTCCGACATGGTCGACGGTGACCTCTCCGTGTCGGACAGTGAGTGCGACGAGGTCGCCGACCCTGCGCGACGCCAGGAACCCCTCGGGCAGGACCACCACGCCGAATTTCGCCCAGCCCTTGCCGGACAGTGCACGAGAAGCGAGTATCTCGTCGTGGAATCCGGGAACACCCACGCTGATCGGTGGGTCGTTCGGCAGAATCAGGGCGGGTAGCAACACGTCGAACATCTCGAGGGCATTCGCCTCGATCTCTTCCGCGGTGAGCCGATGGGTGAAGACGCGACCCTCGAGCACTGCGTCGAGTGCGATGAAGCGCCCGTCGCGCAGCTCGCTGATCACGGGGTCTACGAGGGCATCACCGAGTTCGATCGCGGCCTCGATCTGCGCGGGGTCGCCGAAACCCTGGGCGGCGAGCGCGGCGGCGAGCGCCGGCAGGGTGTGCGGGCCGCCGTCGCGGAGCAGCGCTGTCTCGGTGGCAGAGAGGTCGGTCGGTGAAGAATCCACGACCTGAGCCTACGGCGGCGCTCCGACCGGGGTCAGCCGCCGACGGAGGCGTGCATCTCCCACACGAGGACCTCGGCTCCGGAGTCGGCGGTGAGCTGCTGGCCACCGCCTCCGCTGATTCGCACCGCGTCGCCTTCGGCGAGCAGTCCGATTCCTTCGAGCGCAACGCTGCCCCGCGCGACGAACACGTGCAGGTAGGGCGCATCCGGCAGGGAGACCGGGTGGCCGGGCCGCATCCGCGACACGTGCAGCGCTGTGTACTGATTCCGGATGCGGATCGCCGCGTGGTCGGCGTGGTTCTTCATTCCGGAGGCAACGGGAACGAGGCCGCCCGAAAGCAATTCGTGGTCGATCTCGAGCTGCTCGTAGCCCGGGGCCACTCCGGCCTCATCGGGCAGCACCCACATCTGGACGAAGTGCACGGGGGTGTCGTGCTGCTCGGCGTGCAGACCGGTGGCACCGTCGAAGCGCCACGAGTCGTTCTTCTCCGAGTGCAGGATGCCGGAGCCTGCGGTCATGCGCTGGGCCAGACCCGGGTAGATGACGCCGGAGTGGCCGGTCGAATCCTGGTGGACGAGGGAGCCCTGCAGTACCCAGGTGACGATCTCCATGTCCTGATGGGGATGTGTGTCGAAGCCCTGGCCTGGGGAGACGATGTCGTCGTTGTTCACCATCAGCACACCGTGGTGGGTGTTCGCGGGGTCGTAGTGGTGACCGAAGGAGAAGGAATGCTTCGAATCGAGCCAGCCGATCTTGGTCTTCGGCCGGTCATCGGCGCGGCGGACATCGAGGCGCGGTTCGTTCACGGTGGTGCTCATGATGATCGGTTCTCCGGGTCAGCAGTTCGGATCTGCGGTGGGCGGGTTACGGCGGGGGCGGATCTGGGCGTTCGGCAGGCTCGGGGCGGGAAGACGTGCGACGTCGCCGACGTAGCCTTCGACACGTCCGAACCGGTCCGATTCGCTCTGCCAGGCGTCGCGGTAGGCGGCGATCTCGTCGTGGGAGCGACCGACGAAATTCCACCACATGACGATCTCCTCGCCGAACGGCGTGCCGCCCAGCAGGATCAGGCGTGCAGGTTCATCGGTGAGATTGGTCAGGGCGAGCCGGGGTACGCCCGTGCCGACGTAGCCGAGCGCCGCCCGCTGCAGCACGGTGTCGAAGAGTGTCACCTCTCCGGTGTCGACGAGGACTCCGTGTTCGAACTCGGGATCGACGTCGAGCGTGATGGTGGCGTCGGGGTCGACGATGATCTCGACTCCGAGCAGCGGTGTGAAGGTGTGTACCGGCGAGGTGTTGCCGGCGAGGGTGCCGAGGAACACCTTGCCGGTGCCTCCGCCGAGATCGACGGGTTCGGGAGCGTGATGCTGGAAGTCGCGTGGGGCGTCGCGATCGGAGTCGGGCAGGGCCACCCACAGCTGCACACCGTGCAAGGTACTGGTGGCGGCCGTCGAGACCTCCGAGTGACAGATACCGTGTCCGCCGGTCATCAGGTTCATCTCGCCCGGGCGCACCGTGGCGTGGACGCCGTGACTGTCGCGGTGCTCGATCTCACCGGTGAACAGCCAGCTCACGGTCTGCAGGCCGGTATGTGGGTGGGGCGCGACATCCATGCCACCGGTGGCGGAGACGTCGTCGGGTCCGTAATGGTCGACGAAGCACCACGCGCCGATGAGTGAGCGCTGTCGTTGGGGCAGGGTTCGCCGAACCGGCATGGCGCGTGGACCACCGAGGGGCACTTCACGCGAGGTGATGATCTCGACACGTGGGTTCCGGGTGTCCTCGACCCGATGGTTCTCGGTCTGGCAGCGGATCTCGGTGGGGGTGGTGTCCGTGTTGCTCATCTCGATCGTGGCCTTCCGGTCTGGTGCGGATCTCATAGGACAGTCTGCGCTACAGGATCATCGAGCCGTACATTTCTCCGAGCGGATCGGCGATGAGCTCGAGCCGTTCGCCGTCGGGGCCTTGGAAGTACAGTGAGACCTCGCTGTGTTCGGCGAGTTCGACGCCGGCAGCGGTCAGCTTCTCGCGCAGGTGCTCCCATCTGGAGAGTTCCATACTGATGGCGATGTGATGCAGTCCGCCGAGGACCTCCCGATAGGGGCCGACGCCGAGGCCGGGGAAGTCGAAGAATGCCAACAGGTTTCCGTTTCCGATGTCGAAGAAGAAGTGCGACGACCCGGGATAGTCACGGTTCTCGATGAGTTCGACGAGGGGAAATTCGAGCAGTTCCTGATAGAACTTCACGGTGCGCTCGACGTCGCTGCTCACGATCGCAGTGTGGTGCAATCCGCGCGCCGACGACTCGGGACGTGAGCCTTCGGGCTGCAGGTAGCGGTCGCGGATCTCGTCGCGTCGCTGCGCGAATGAATCGTCGACCTGCGCGGTGGCGGTCATATCGGTCCTCCTCCGGTCATCGACGGTGGGCATTCCACTGCCGGACTAGTTGATCTCTCAATCATCATGACAAATAATAGTTGCGCCGTCAACTATCTGTTAGGGTCGAGGTATGGAACCGACGAAATGGCTGACACACGACGAGCACCGGCTGTGGCGTTCGTACCTCGATGCCACCCGCATGCTCTTCCAGGACCTCGACAAGCAGTTGGTGCGCGACTCGGGCATCTCGTTCGCCGATTACGAGATCCTCGTCCTACTCTCCGAAGCGGACGACCGCAGACTACGGATGCGGGAACTCTCCGACGCGAGCACCACGACGCGCAGCGGCATCACCCGCGCGATCACCCGAATGGAGACCGCGGGCTGGGTTCGACGCGTCGAATGCGAATCCGACAAGCGAGGTGCGTGGGCCGAATTGACCGACAAAGGCGCCGCGACACTCGCCGACGCAGCCCCCGGGCATGTCACCGCAGTACGCTCGGCCGTATTCGACGCCCTCTCCCCCGACGACATCACCGTGATGGCCGGCGCCTTCACCGCCATCCGCGACCGAATGCAGGAACGCAGGAGCACCACCTGAAGACCGGGCCACGCACACGGCCGATCCCTCGACGCTTCGCGGCTACGCTCGAAGCCGGCCGCACTACCGGAAGGATGCAGACATGCCCACGGACACCCCGGACCCCCGCCTCGCCGATATCGCCGTCTCCCATAATCCCCAGCGCAACCGCTACGAGATCCACGACGGCGACACCATCATCGGGCACACCGACTACCGCGCCGGTGAAGGCACCCAGCGCGTGTTCGTCCACACCGAGGTGGACGAGAACTACGGCGGAGTCGGTCTCGCAGGCCGCCTCGTGAAGTTCGCGCTCGACGACGTCGCCGCGCATGGCGGCCGCATCGTGCCGGTATGCCCGTACGTCGCGAAGTACGTGACCAAGCACCACGACTACGACAACATCGTGGACCGGCCCGGAGGGCCCGCATGAACCACGCCGAGCGCATCTCCATCGACAAGCAGACCCGCCCGGTATACCGCGCGCAGGTGGCCGTCGCAGTGGCAGTCCGAGACGCCGTGAGCAAGGCAGGCCTCGACCGGAAGCTCACCGAACTCGTCAATATCCGCGTGTCGCAGATCAACGGGTGTGCCTACTGCCTCGACGTGCACATTCGTGACGCACTGAAAGCAGGCGAGCGGGCACAGCGCCTCGCCGTGCTGCCCGCATGGCGCGACACCGACCTGTTCACCGACGCGGAACGCGCCGCGCTGACCATCGGGGAGCTGGTGACCGACCTTCCCTCGTCGTACGAACAGGACTGCCGCTACGCGGAGGCTCGGAAGGCACTGAACGACGAGCAGCTCTCCGCGATCATCTGGGTCGCGATTGCCATGAACTCGTTCAATCGCATCTCGATCCTCAGCCGCCACCAGGTCCGGCCGGCCGACTGGAAGTCCTGACCGGATCGGGTCCCGAACGGGCACCGATTCGGGCCACGACCGGGAGAAGGGCCGCCGTCGCCAGCGACACCACCAAGACGCCCAACGCCATGCCGGAAAACACATCGTGGACGTAGTGCACGCCGACGGCGACACGGGAGAGACCGAGCACCACGGCAAGCGGGGCAACGAACCAGAGCATCCGGGGGACGGCAAGCACACACGCGGTGGCAAACGACGCTGCGATCACGGAATGGTTCGACGGCCACGACCAGTCACCGATCTCCGGGCACTCCAGGACGGTCGCGATACCCAATGTCCGGCAGGGCCGCGGTTCGGTCACCACCAGCTTGATGACTTCGCTGAGCAGATATGCGGCGATCACCCCGACTCCCGCCACTACGAGAGTCCGGAAAGCCCGTCGATCCCGGAGCCAGGACCACACGGCGAGTACACCTGCGGTGGCCACGAGGACGAGCAGTCCCTTGTCGGCGACGATCCCAGCCGCCGACCCGAGGAACGACGCCTCGAATGTCTGCGCGATCGCAAGATAGAGCTCGTCGCGGACGGGCACTGCTGCTACAGCAAGCAGTGCCAGGACGACGGCTGTCGGCATAGCAGGTAACAGCATCGACTGGACCAACCGCGAGGAAATGCGCGGTGAACGCTCGGTGACGACCATGATCGACAACGCTAGCTTGACGGCCCACCCGCTCGGAGTTCGGCTCGTCCGAGCGGCGACCGGCAGTACGCTGGACTCGTGTGGAGAACCTGGGTGCCGTCGCTGGCGATCGCTGCGGTCGCTGTGCTCGTAGTGGCGACCGGAGCTCTCGACCCGGCCTCGATCGCCATCGCGGTCGTCCTGTTCGTGCTCGCCTGGATCGGATCCCCGCTGCTCTTCCCGCGTCACGTCGACGATGCGACCGCCCGGCTCGAGGCCGCCGGCACGAACACCCCCGTCGTCTACTGGCGCCCCGGGTGCATGTTCTGCATGCGCCTGCGGGCATCCCTGTTCCGTCGCGCCGATCGTGCGATCTGGGTGAACATCTGGCGCGATCCCGCAGCGGCGGCACGGGTGCGCGAGGTCAACGACGGCAATGAGACGGTGCCCACCGTGTTCCTCGGGGAGAGGGCGCAC
Organism: Rhodococcus sp. NPDC060086; assembly: GCF_042730275.1. Lineage (NCBI taxonomy): Bacteria > Bacillati > Actinomycetota > Actinomycetes > Mycobacteriales > Nocardiaceae > Rhodococcus > Rhodococcus sp. NPDC060086. The sequence continues at coordinate 5,896 of NZ_JBHWWZ010000081.1, read as the reverse complement.
ACCAATCCCGACCCCGAGTGGATGCGCGCGCAACTCCGCTGAGCGAGATCGACACGTCGTCCTCCTTCGACCGTGGGTATCTTGGATCAGCGAGTGCACCTGTACCCGAGAGGCCGGTCCCCCGATGCGCCACGATCCGCGACGACTGTCGCAGGAGCTGTACCCTCTGCGCCGCGCAGTCACCCCCTTGTTCGGTGACGTCGACTCGCTCGGGCACGTCAACAACGTGGCGATCGCCCGATACTTCGAACAGGCACGCGTTCTCGTCATGGAGGAACTCACCTCGGTTCTGGGCGGCCCTGCATTCGAACGCGCGGTACTCGCCCGGATCGAGATCGATTATCTCGCCGAGGTGTTCTACCCGCACGAGGTCATGATCTCCACCGGGGTGTCGAAGGTGGGCACGTCGTCGATGATTCTCGGCTCGGCACTGTTCCAGCACGGCAGATGCGTCGCGCTCGCAACTTCGGTGGATGTCGGTATGCGGCCGGAAGGCGGCGCGGCACCGATCTCCGACAAGGTGCGTGCTGTGCTGGACAAGTATCTGCTCGACCTGCCGGTCTGATCGTCTCCGGTGATCACCGTCCTCCGGGCACGAACGCACCTGCTCTGCGCACGATGTGATCATGCAGCCGCGCAACGGCCGGTGTCGGACGGTGATTCCCCCTGATCAGACCGATGTCGCGATCGCGGTGTCCCGTCAACGGAATCCCGACCAGGTCGTCGCGGGACATGTCGCTGCCGGAGGCGGCGCTGCGCTCGGAGGCCGGTAACAGTGCAACACCCAATCCCTGGGCGACGAGGGCGCGTGCCGTCTCGAACTCCCCGATCTCGAACGCCACACGCGGTACGAAACCCGCGTCCTTGCACCAGGTGTCGAGCAGTCGACGAAGGTGATACACGGGCGGGTTGGCGATGAAATGCTCGGCGGCGAGATCGGCGAGATCGATCTGCGTCCGCTCCGCAAACGGGTGCGACGGCGCGACATACAGCAGGATGCGTTGAGTTCCGAGGTGGACGACGGGCAGGTCGTCCGGGGGTGGGATCACCACAGCGAGGTCGAGACGACCCTCCCGAACCATCGCGCACAGCGCTTCGCCGTGGGCTTGGACGAGGCCGAACCGGATGCGCGGTGCGGCCTCGTGGAATTCGGCGAGGAGCGAGGGAACGCTCACCGGACCGAGAGTGAGAGGAAAGCCGAACCGGACCGATCCACTCTCGGGGTCGGCGTTGCTGCGTACGACATGCACCGCGTCGTCGAGTTCTCGGATCGCTCCGTGGGTGCGTTCGTGCAGATCCCGGCCCGCCGCGGTCAAGGCGACGCCCCGCCCGGCCGGCTGGAACAGCGCCACCCCCAGGATCTGCTCGAGCATCTTCAGTCTCCTGCTCAATGATGACTGCGGCACGCTGAGCGCAGCCGCCGCGTGAGTGATATGCCCCTCCATCGCGGCCGCGTCGAACGCGGCGAGCAGGGGCACCATCTCGGCCAGATCTGAGGAAACCCATTGATCCATATTCGAATTATAAAGCATCGAATCATTCATTGGACGAATCGGTATGGACGGAGGAGGCTCGGGGCACCGGCAACAGAAGGAGTGTTTCCTCATGCGCGACAACACATCCGACACCATCCACGATGTCGTCCTGATCGGCGGCGGGATCATGTCCGCCACCCTCGGCGCGATGATGTCCCGCCTCGAACCCGACGCCTCGATCATCCTCCTCGAACGCCTCGACGAGATCGCCGGGGAGAGTTCCGGCGCGTGGAACAACGCGGGTACCGGGCATTCCGGCTACGCGGAACTCAACTACATGCCCGACCCCACCGATGGAACGACCGCGCAGGACATCGCGCGACGGTTCCACCTCTCCCGACAGTTCTGGTCGTCGTTGACCGACACCGGCACCATGCCGGAGTTCCTCACTCCCGCACAGCACATGGACGTCGTCTTCGGAGAACGCGACGTCGAGTACCTGCGCACTCGGGTCGACACCCTGCGGTCGTCACCGGTGTTCTCGGAGATGGAATACACCGACGATCCCGAGACCATCCGCGAGTGGGCTCCGTTGTTGATCGAGGGCCGCACCGACACCGGACCCATGGCTGCCTCACGCCACCACGCAGGCACCGACATCGATTTCGGTGCACTCACCAGGTGGCTCGTCGACGACATCGCAGCCCGCGGCGCCGACGTGCGCCTGCGCCATGAGGTCACAGGTCTGAACCGCCGTGAGGACGGACTGTGGGTGATCACCGGCCGCGACCGGAGCAGCGGGCAACGCTTTCATCTGCGCTCGCGGTTCGTCTTCGTGGGTGCGGGCGGCCACGCACTGACACTGCTCCAGAAGGCACACGTCGACGAGGTGCGGGGATACGCCGTGTTCCCCGTCGGAGCGCAGTTCTTCCGCACCGACAACCCGGTGGTCGTCGCGCGGCACGACGCGAAGGTCTACGGCCAGGCCGACGTCGGCGCCCCGCCGATGTCCGTGCCGCACCTCGACCGGCGCATGGTGGACGGGACACCGTCGTTGATGTTCGGGCCGTACGCAACATTGAGCACCCGTCTACTCCGACACGGCCGGTTGTCCGACCTGTTCCGTACGATTCGCCTGCGCAACGCCACCGTGATGGTCACCGCAGGCCTGCGAAACCTGGCGCTCGTGCGGTATCTCGTCGGGCAGCTCACCTCATCGAAGAAGCGCAAATTCGCTCAGCTCCGCCGGTTCTATCCGGGAGCGGATCCCGCCGACTGGTCCCTCGTGCAGGCCGGACAGCGGGCACAGCTGATCAAGCCGGATGAACGCGGCCGCGGTGTGCTGACGTTCGGAACCGAACTGGTCACGAGCGCGGACGGGACGATCGCGGGGCTGCTCGGTGCGTCGCCGGGGGCATCGATCGCACCTGCCGTCATGGTCGAACTACTCGAACGGTGTTTCCCGAACAAGCAGGACTCATGGGTGCCCGCGCTCCAGGATCTGATGCCGGATCTGTCGCGCGAGACTGCCCGACGTCATTCGACGACGATCGCGCCCTCGGCGCCCCGGCCGGCGTCGAACATCCGATGGTTGAGGAACGTGTAGGTGCCGGGTTCGAGGAACTGCAGTTCGACGAACCCACCCTGCGCGACCGCCAGATCGAGGACCTGCGCGCCTCCGCTGTCGGGGTTGCCGGCGCGCAACAGGTACGCCCCCTCCTTGTAGACGGTGTCGAATTGACTGCCGACGACGTGGAATCCGACGCCCTCGTTGGGGCCGGCATCGAGGACCCAGATCCGCAGGCGGTCGCCGACCTCGGCGTGCAATGGGCGATGAAGGTACTGGTTGGCGAACCCGTTGAACATCACCAGATCCGGAGTGCCGGCGTCGACCTTGTCGGCGTCGACCTCACCATCGCCGAGATACGCCTCGGACTGCACCATGAGGTATTCGGCGTCGGCGGGGCCGAGGCTCGGCGGGTCGATGACGACCGCACCGAACATCCCCGCAGCGATGTGCATCGCCATCGGCGCGGTTGCGCAGTGGTACAGCCAGATTCCGCTGTGCTCCGCCCGGAAGCGATAGATCAGCTCCTCACCCGGATTGATGGTGCGCATCGGTTCGTCGGGTCCGACCATGCCTGCGTGGAAGTCGATGGAATGCCCCATGGTGCCGTGGTTGACCATCGTGATCTCGAAGATATCGCCGACTCGACCGCGCAGGGTCGGGCCCATCGCCTGTCCGTTGTACGTCCACATCGTCTGGGGTACACCCACGGCGTATTCACCAGGAACTTCGGTGATCTCGAAGGTGTACCGATGGGTCGTCCCGTCGGGTGCGGGCGCGAGCGACGGGTCGCGGGCCACGAAATCCGGGTCGGGTTCGGCGGCGAGGTCCACCGTCGGCGCTCCGGCTGCCGAGCCGTGGTCGTGGGCCGTCACGTCGTCGCCGCCTTCCGCGACGATGTGGAACACCATGCCCTGCTGCCGATGTCCGACGATCGAACACCACCCTTCGATATCGGCGCCGACCACACCGACGTCGAGGGTCGACGACTCGCCGGGCGCCAGCCTGCCGGTGTCGTGCCCGGTCGCGAGAACTAGATCGTGCACCTGATCGTCGGCGTTCGTGACGGTGAGGACGAGACGATCGCCTGCCGGAACAGTGAGGGTATCGGGTGTGAAGCGCATCCCGACCGCTTCGACGTGGACCTCGGTGGTGTTCCCGGTCGGGGTGACACCGGCCGATGAGTCCTGACCACCGATGCTCCCGCCACCGATACCGGATGTGACGACGGCGACGAGTGCGAGGCAGGCCAGCGCGGAGGTCGCCTGAAGCCCACGCTGATGGGTGGCCGGGACGTAGTCGGGTACGGCCTGTCCCGACATCACGGCTCGGCGACCCGCCACCGACGCCTTGGCGCTGATGATCATGATCGGCAGGAACATCACGAAGGCGAGCATGACCAGCGCGGTGACCCCGACCCGCATCCAACTCACGAGAGGCAGCAGGAACAGCAGCAGACCGATGTTGATGACGACGATCCGCCAGACCCACCACCGGTTCATCTTGTCGACGCCGCCACCCACGACGGCGGGTCCCCCGCCCATCAGAGTGGGCAGCAGATGACTCATGACGCCGAACAGCAGTTGCGCCGCGAATCCGGCCAGGAAGGGCACGGTCATCAACGTCGCCCGGTCGGGGTCCATCGGACCGGTCGCGAGCACGATCGCCAGGCTCGCCAGCGACCCGAGCAGCCACAGCATCGCTGCTGTGACAGATGTGGCAGCGTACCCGGCGGGCGGATGAGTGAGGGCGCCGCGCAGTAGCGGACCGGCCACGACGATCCACCCGGCGAGGTAGATCGTGCAGCCGACCGCCGCCACGAGCGGATGCCCCGTCAACGCGCCGACCATGAACACCGCGATACCGACGAGCAAAATGACCAGAGCGACAGGACGTCGCCGCGTCCCTGTCTTCTGCGTCCCGATCAGATTCGGGTACATCACGGTGAGCACACCCGCAGCGGCCAAGCCCAGGAACCCGAGAAGGTTCATGGCCTGGTGGGCTAGAAGGAATCCGGCTTCTGTGTCTGCGGTCGCCCCGTAGGCCAACACCGCGCCGAATCCGGCGCCGAACGGCAGCATCGCCGACGAGGCAACGAGGAACCACACGCTCTGCGCGTGCTCGGCCGGGCCGTCCCCCTCCTGGGCTCTCGATCGCTGCGCCCGCCGGAGAAGCAGCAACAGCGAGATCGCATGCCAGGCAACCATCGCTCCGACGAGCACCGCCCCGACGAGGGTGACGGGGAACCACCCGCCGACAACACCGATGATCGTGACGACGATTCCCGCGTTGAGCAGGTAGATCTTGGCGAGCTGAGGCCCCCGTTCGGATTCGGGGAGGTGATATCCCAGAAATCGTTCGGCAAGCGTCTGCGACCACACCACGATCGAGTTGGTGACGGCGCCGAGGGTGAACAGATGCACGAGCAGCCAGCGCGACTCCGGAAGGAACGGGTGTGTGAGCCCGGCGAGAATCAGCAGCACGAGCCACACCCGCACGGGCATACCCGCTCGTTGATGCCAACTCTTGGGTCGCTTCACCGGCTGTGTGGTGGTCACAACTCGATGGTAGGACCGCCCCAACGGAGGCATACTGCCCAGTGTCGTAGAACCTACCGGGCGAGTGACCTCGTCCCTCGGAGACGCCCGACCAAGTCCTCTGATGCAATAGAGTAGTGAGATACGGGATCAGCGACCACCACGTGACAGGACAACCGTTCAGGAAACGTGCAAATGTGTGTCCTGAGTCGACGCCTTGCAGCGTCGACGTTGGCCCTCACCCGGGGGTGTGGGTCTTCCCGGGGCAGTACCCGTCGCCCGCGTAGTGCAGGTCTTACGTGGGTTTCCGTCGGGCT